>NZ_CP090145.1:0-301053 GCF_023008245.1 Flavobacterium sediminilitoris | reverse complement strand
AAAGAACATTGGAGGAGGAAGAGGTAAAGTTCAAGTTATAGCAGATTATTGTTGTTTACCAGAGCCTGGGTATTTTAATAATCCTCAATTAGGGGTTGTTCCATCTGGCGATGGAGTTTGTCCAGACCGTTATGTATATACTGAAGGAGTTGCTTGTTTAGGATTATAATTAAATAATTGCTACACAATTTGTAAACGAGTTACTGTGTTTTAGTAACTCGTTTTTTTATATTTTCTTTTTGGAAGAAAATGAAAGAAAAGTTGTTTTAAATAACGGTTGCGTATTATTCAATGAATGAAATTTTAAAAAATCCATCAAAATATACTATTTTTACCTCACGGATTTTTACTACCTATTATAAACTGTAAATTGAACAATCAAAAAAATGATGCTCATACGTTATTTATCACAAATTGGAAAATATTTTATTATGCTTAAAGAGGTTTTCAATAAACCTACTAGATGGAGCGTAATGAAACAACTCATTTTTAAAGAAATAGATGATTTAATTATAGATTCATTAGGAATTGTATCCTTTATTTCGTTTTTCGTAGGTGGTGTTGTTGCCATTCAAACAGCATTAAATTTAACAAATCCTTTGATTCCTAAATACTTAATAGGATTTGCTACAAGACAATCTGTTGTTTTAGAATTTGCACCAACATTTATTTCGGTTATTATGGCAGGAAAAATGGGATCATTCATTACATCAAGTATTGGAACAATGCGTGTAACCGAACAAATAGATGCTTTGGAAGTAATGGGAGTTAATTCGCTAAATTATCTAGTTTTTCCAAAAATAATAGCCTTATTGTTATATCCATTTGTTATTGGATTAAGTATGTTTTTAGGTGTTTTTGGAGGATATATTGCTGGTGTTTATGGTGGTTTTACAACAAGTTCAGAATTTATTCAAGGTATTCAAACAGAATTTATTCCTTTTCACATAACCTATGCTTTTATTAAAACTATTGTATTTGCTTTAATATTAGCAACAATACCATCTTTTCATGGTTTTTATATGAAAGGTGGAGCATTAGAAGTAGGAAAAGCAAGTACAGTTTCTTTTGTTTGGACATCAGTTGTTATTATTTTAATGAATTATATTTTAACTCAACTCCTTTTAAGCTAATGATAATAGTTACTAATTTAGAAAAAACCTTTGGAGATCAAAAAGTATTGAAAGGTGTAACGACTCAATTTGAAGCAGGAATGACTAATCTTATTATTGGTCAAAGTGGTTCTGGTAAAACGGTTTTTTTAAAGTCATTACTTGGAATCCACACACCAGAAACAGGAACTATTGAGTTTGATGGTAGAATTTATTCTGATTTAACAGATGATGAAAAAAGAGAACTTCGTACGGAAATAGGAATGGTTTTTCAAGGAAGTGCACTTTTTGATAGTATGACTGTTGAAGAAAATATAGGCTTCCCTTTAAAAATGTTTACAAAAAAAACACCTGCCGAAATAAAAGAACGTGTTGATTTTGTGATTGATAGAGTAAATTTAATCAATGCAAACGATAAAAAACCTTCGGAAATTTCTGGTGGAATGCAAAAACGAGTAGCTATTGCTAGAGCTATCGTAAACAATCCGAAATATTTGTTTTGTGACGAACCAAACTCAGGGTTAGATCCAAAAACCGCTATTGTAATTGATAATTTAATTAAAGAGATTACCGAAGAATACAATATCACTACTGTTATTAATACACACGATATGAATTCCGTAATGGAAATTGGTCAGAAAATCATATTCTTAAAAAATGGATTGTTAGAATGGGAAGGTTCTAATAAAGAGATTTTTAAGACAGATAATGAAGCGGTAACCGATTTTGTGTATTCATCTGAATTGTTTAAAAAAGTGAGAAAAATGTATTTGGAAGAAGATACTCATTAATAATAGTCTTATTTTACAATTACTTTTTCGTTCTTTAATTTTGTTCGCAGCCAGTTTTGTAATGTTGCAATTGCTTCTGTTTTCTTTTTAGAATTGAATGTTTTGTTCCATTTTACTTCAAAAGATGGAATTGTATCTGTTTTTGAGAAATTTGTAATTACAGCATTGGAATATGCAACTTCATTAATTTCAGGATGCAGAGCTTTTATTTCTTTAGCTATCTCAGTAAAAGGGAATACTGTTTCGTTTTTAGAAATTAACTGACTTTTCAATTCAAAAATTTCTTTTTCTTTTTCTAATATGGTTGCATCTTTTTTAACAAGCAATTGTTGATTTGATAAAAAAGAATTTTCAATTTCTTTAATCTTGTTAATTGTTTCAATATTTCCTGCGTTTTGTAGAACTTTAAAATTACAGTCTTTATAACCCATTTGATTCATTTCTTTTGTAAATTGGGCAATGTCACTATTAGAAAGACTTTTTCCTATTACTGCAAATTCTATTTTTTTTGTTGCATAATCTGTGTCAACATCTAAAATTAAGATACCTTGCTCTGTTTTTAATTTATTAATTAAAATGGTTACTTTTTGATTAAAGTCAGACTTTTTATATAATTCATAGAACATGTACATACTGGGAATTAATATGACTAAAGCAAAAAAGGAAATGATTTGAGATATAAGTTTTCTTCTTTTAGAATTAGCATAAGCTTCGTAAGGAAATTTTAAAAAGCGAACGATAATAAAAGTAGCAGAAGCAATAAAAATAGTATTAATTGAAAATAAGAAAATAGCACCGCCAAAGAAATCCCATTTTCCAGTTGCTAATCCGTAGCCTGCTGTACATAAAGGAGGCATTAAAGCAGTTGCAATAGCCACACCAGCAATAGTGTTTAGAGATTTAGTTCTCCTGCTTAAAGCTATAATTAAAGCTAATCCACCTGAAAGAGCAATTATAACATCTCTAACATCAGGGAAAGTTCGCGCTATTAATTCAGGTGTTTCATTTTGGAACATTGGAATACTGAAGAATAGGAAAGAAGTGGTTAAACTTAAAACAACCATAATTCCGAAATTCTTTAATGCAACTTTTAAGAAGTCAATATCATTAATCCCTAAAGACAACCCCATTCCTAAAATCGGACCCATTAATGGTGAAATTAACATGGCACCAATTACAACAGCAGTGGAACTAGTATTTAATCCTGTAGAAGCAATTAAAATAGAAAAAATCAATACCCAAGCGGTTTGTCCTTTCATATAAACGCCTGATTTAATCTCGTCTATAGTAGCTTGTTTATTTGTATCATGAGCAATATCAAATATTTCTAGCAAGTATTTTTTTAAAATACCTAGAATATTTATACCTGAATCTTGATTTTTATCCATGTTTTTTTATTTTAACTTATTGACTATCTTTTTTATGTCTTGTTCTTTGCTTTTTGGATATATCAAAAGTACATTTTCTTTATCAACAATTATATAATCATTTAAACCGTCTATTACTACTGTTTTTTTTCCTTCCGTTCTAATGATGTTGTTTGATGAATCTTCTAAAAGAACTGTTGCATTTATGATTGCATTTTCTTGTTTATCTTTTGGTAATTTGTCATATAATGAACCCCAAGTCCCAAGATCATTCCAGTCAAAAGTAGCAGGTAAGACAAAAACATTTTGCGCTTTTTCTAATATTGCATAATCAATGGAAATGTTTTCTGCTTCAGGATAATTTTCAAGAATAAATGCCTTCTCATTTTCAGAATTGTATAAATCATAACCTTTCATAAAATGGTGATACATTTCTGGTTGAAATTTTTCAAATGCTTGAGTAATTGATTTTATACTCCAAATAAAAATACCAGCATTCCATAAGAAGTTTCGGCTTTGAATAAATTTTTTAGCTGTTGGATAATCAGGTTTTTCTCTGAATTGAGCTACTTTCTTAATAGGTCTACTGTCGAGTTTGTCAAATTCAATATAACCATATCCTGTATTTGGAAAAGTAGGAACAATTCCTAATGTCATAAGAGTTTCTTGCATTTCACAAAAGTCAAATGAGCGTTGAATATTTGCTACAAACTGTACTTCATCTTCAATCCAATGATCACTAGGTGCAACAACAACAACTGCATCAGGGTTTTGTTTTTTTATTTTTAGTGAAGCATATAAAATACATGGAGCTGTATTTTTCATGGCAGGCTCTAGTATAATTTGTTCTTGTTTTACCATTGGTAATTGTTCCAAGACTAAATTATTGTAGCGTTCATTAGTTAAAATTAAAATATTTTCTTTAGGAATTAATTGAGATAATCGACTAAATGTTTTTTGAATTAATGTGTCTCCTGTTCCTAACATATCGTGAAATTGCTTTGGAAAATCAGCAGTGCTTACAGGCCAAAATCTTGATCCGACTCCGCCTGCCATTAATATTGCATAATAATTTGTATTCATATTTTTAATTTTAGCTTGTAGCTCGTAATTTTAGTTTTGATATTTTAAAGGTACTAATTTAAATATTTAGTATAAATAGAATTTGAGATAAAGTCATCAATATTATAAAAAAGATAGAGTGTATTATGTCAATTTTTTTTGTTTTTTTAAGTATAAATTAATTTGGAATTAATTCCACTTCAGCATTAGGTTGAAATAAGTACATTCTTCCTGTTTGTAGATCAATGCATTCATATCGTTTTACTCTAAGGGCTATTTTTTTAAAAACTTTACCATTCTGAATTCTAAAATGACTTCCATAAGGAATTTCAAAGATATAATTTTTATCAGATTCTTTTTCGTCAAATTGTTTTAAAGCTAAGGATAAAGTAGCATCAGTGTCACTACTTGCCTTTGGGTTTTTAAAATGTCGTGCTAAAAGCGGAAGTAATTGATTAGGGAAAATTTCAGAACGAATAAAAGGAAGCATTAGATGTTGAAATGTTAATTTCCATTCATTTCCATGAGGTTTTATAAATTGACCATATTTTTCAAAAGCAACTAAATGCGCAATTTCATGAATTAGAGTAATTAAAAAGCGATATTTATTTAAACTAGCATTTACTGTAATTTGATGGTAGCCATTTGCATTTTTTCTATAATCACCATGACGAGTTTGTCTTTCGTTTACAATTTTTAAGTGTACATGATTAGTCTTGATTAGTTCAAAACAAGGAAGAACAGCATGTTCAGGGAGGTATTTTTGTAAAACGTCACTCATGGGCTACAAGTCTATAATTTTGAAATTAAAAACTAAGGCGTAGTAGAAGATACTTGTAATACTTTTCCGTTATAATATTTGTTTCCTGTTAAGGCGAAGTTGTAGATGTAATCAGACATTTCTTTAGCAGAAACTGGAGCTTCATACCCCGGAAAAGCTTCTTGAAGCATTTCAGTATTTACAGAACCTAAAGCTAAAACATTAAAAGCAATTCCTTTTTCTTTATATTCCTCAGCTAATAGTTCTGATAATGTAATGACTGCACCTTTACTAGAACTATAAGCGGCTAATCCTGCAAATTTCATGCTTCCTTGAATACCACCCATTGAGCTGATAGTTATTACGTGGCTTCCTGTTATCATAAACGGAATGCAAATACGTGTTAGTTCTGCAACAGCAAAAACATTTACTTTATAGATGTTTTGAAACTCTTTTGATGTAATTTGTTCAAACGGTTTATGTAATAAACTTCCAGCATTATTAATAAGAATATCTACTTTCTTCCATGAATTTGAAATAAATTCTTCCGCTTTTTTTAATTCATTTTCATTTGAAATATCAATAGATAAACATGTGATGTTTTTATGTTCAATTAACATCTGAGGTGTTTTTCTTGAAATAGCTAATACATTGTGACCTTCATTAGCAAATTGTAGTGCTAATTCATATCCTATTCCTCTTGATGTTCCTGTGATAACAATATTTTTCATCTAATCTAGATTTTTTGTAAAAGTAAGAAATAAAAAAATCCCGAAGAAATTTCGGGACTTATACCTGATGGATAATAATATATTTGTTAATGTTTGGTTTTTAATAATTTTAAAAACTACTTCTTTAGGACTATTTCCTTTGTTTTAGCATTCATCATTTCTTCTAAAACAGGAATCATTTTATTTACAACATTAGCCATATGAGTAGGGTTCATTAACTCAAATTCATCATCTGGTTGATGATAAAATTGAAAGTTTTCAAAATCAAAAGTAGATACAGTTTGCGCTGGTACTTCAAATTCGTTGAAAAAAGGATAATTGTCTGAAGCTCTAAATAGTTGATATTGTGTTTCTATTGGTAGATATCCTACTAGTTTTTCATTTGCATATTCGTTTATTTTTTGTGCCATATTGCTTTTTCCAAAACCAGTTATATACATTAACATATCACGATCTTTCATTGGAATTCCAATCATTTCGAAATTAAACATGAAATATAAATTCATGTTTTGTTTTTTTAATTTTTTAGCTAAATGTTTTGAACCTAATAGCCCTTTTTCTTCGGCAGAAAAGAAAGCAAAAATTAGGCTTCGTTTATTGCTTTTACTTTTAGCAAAGTATTTCACAACTTCTGTCACGGCAGTAGTTCCAGATGCATTATCGTTTGCACCATTGCCTATATCGTCTCCGTTTACTGCTGCAATTTTACCTATATGATCGTAATGCGCACCTATAATAACAAATTCATTCTTTAATTTTGGATCGTTACCTTCAATATATCCAACAATATTGTAAGATGGTTTATCAAAGTTTGTAAGAGTGTCACGATAGGAATTGAAATATGGTTTTACACCATTCTCTTTTAAAATTCTTTCTAAAAAGATACTTGCTTTTTCAATACCTTCACTTCCAGAATCTCTTCCTTCTAATTCATCCGAAGCTAAAAAGGATAATGTCTTTGCTACATTTTCTGGTTTAGAAAAATTAGTTTCTTTTATTTCAGAAACAATTTGATTTTCAGATGATTGAATCATCTCTTTTTTAGTAGTACATGATAATACTAGGATTGCAGTAAAAGCTAAGAAAAGTCTCATTATTGTAGTTTTCGTAAAAATAGAAAAAAACTTGAAATGTTTTAATAATAGGATAAATATCTTTAGTGAGCTTATGTTGTAAATTTAAAATTTAGAAGATTATGTCTGTTTATATAAATTAAATAAAGACAACAAAAAAAGATAATTAGTGCTAATATGAAGAGTAAGCCGCCATCATTTTGTATTTCGACTCCTAAGAAAAAAAGATGAGAAAAAATAGCGCCTAAAATTGTTCCTAATCCTAAAATAGCACCTATTAATGTAGTTTTAGGAATTATGATTAAAATGGAAATAAGTAGTTCAATTATGCCGATACCAATTCTACCGTATGGTTCTAAACCTAATTCTGAGAAAATATAAACACTTTCTGGAGCTCCAGTGAATTTAAAAAATAAAGTTTGTAAAAGAAGTATGACTATAATTAGTTTTGTAATTAATGGAATATAGTTTTTTTTCATTTTGATTGTTTAATTAAGCTTTTCCAATTTTAAAATAAAAAACAGAATTGTAACCTTGAATAGCAACATTGTTTTCTAAATTAGATTGAGAATAGTTATTTAAAAATGTAAAAAAGAAATATAAGGAGTATAAGATATTGTTTCATAAGCTTTGTTTTTCTAAAACAAAGCTAGAAAGCTTATAATAAAATTATTGTTAGATGTAAAACATAAAAGAGACAATTAAAGTACTGAATCTTTTCTTGGATTAATTTTTTTGACTTCTTTTTTAAAATTTTTACCTTTTAAGATATCTTTTTTTTCTCTATATCTCATATAAGTGTAATGGTGCTGAATTGTATTAATAAAGCTAAGAATCATTCCAATTCCTATTACAATATATAAAACCGTAAAAAGTTTTCCAGCATCTGTTTGAGGAGCAAAATCTCCATATCCAATAGTTGTTAATGTTACAACTGAAAAATAGAAAGAATCTATTACGCTCCATCCTTCTAAATAATGATAAGCTAATGTTCCAACTAATAATATGATGGCTGTGGTAATGAGTAAATCTCTATATTCATCATCTTGTAAAAAAGAAATTAGTGTTCTAAAGAAAAACATAAAGTTTAGTTATTTAATGTTCTAAATTACAAATTTTATTTAGATTTATGATTTGTTTAAGGAAATATAGCTTCTAAAAAGGTAAATTTGAAGTAAAAATAGCGATGAAAAAATATTTAATTTTTGGAATGTTTTGTGTGTTTTCAGTTTTAAATGTAAAATCTCAAACAAATAAAACACTCACTTTAAAAAAAGATGATAAAATGAAAGAAAATATATATCAATTTAAAGTTGAAGATATTGAAGGAAATGATTTTGATTTTTCTGCTTTAAGAGGAAAAAAAATTATGATTGTAAATACAGCGTCTAAATGTGGATTAACACCTCAGTATAAAGATCTACAATTATTGTATGAAAAATATAGTAAAGATAATTTTGTAATTATTGGTTTTCCAGCTAATAATTTTGGATCACAAGAGCCAGGAACAAATAATGAAATTGCAACTTTTTGTGAACGAAATTATGGTGTGAGCTTTCCAATAATGGGTAAAATTTCTGTTAAAGGAGATGATATGCATCCAATTTATAAATTTTTAACTCAGAAAGCTAAAAATGGACTTGTAGATAGTGAGGTAGAGTGGAATTTTCAAAAATATTTAATTAATGAAAAAGGGGAACTTGATAATGTGATCTCACCACGAGTATTGCCAACCGATGATTCAATTATTAATTGGATAGAAAACAAGAAATAGCAGCTAGTCTAAAAATAATTGCATTATTATTGAATTAAGCCATTTGTTAAATTTATACCCAGATTCTTTAATATTACCAACTATTTTGAAACCAAATTTTTCGTGAAAATTTATACTGTTTTGGTTTTCGGAATCAATAACTCCAATCATAGTATGGAGTTTTTGATTTTTGGCTAAACGAATAAGTTCAGATAACAAAAGATTACCAATTCCTTTTCCATGATATGTGTTTGAAACGTAGATAGAATGTTCAACGGTAAATTTATATGCTTCTCTAAAACGAAATTCACTATAATAACCAAAACCAATAACTTCATTATCAATTTCGGCGACTATAATGGGAAATTTTTTTTCTAATTTGTCTTCAAAAATCGCAATTTGCTGCTCTAGTGTTCTAACATCATAATCATATAAGGAAGTAGAATGTAAAATATTATAGTTTATAATGTCTAAAATTGATTGACAGTCGGAAATAGAGTAAGCACGTAAATTGACTCTCATTATGTAATAATTTATTTTAAGTAAAAGTATTAAAAACCTTTTCAACTTTATAACTTTGTATTTGAAATTCTTTGTTCACTTTTTTGAACTCTTAAAATATAACTTTGATAGAACAAAATAAATACCCAAAAATACCTTTAGCTCAAAGCTTAATAGAAATTTGTAAAGCCAAAGGATTAAAACATATTGTTATTTCTCCTGGTTCTAGAAATGCACCTTTAACTATTGGTTTTGTAAATAATTCTTTTTTTAAATGTTACAGTATTGTAGATGAAAGATGTGCAGCTTTTTTTGCGTTAGGTATGGCACAACAATTAAAAGAGCCAGTAGCTGTGGTATGTACTTCTGGATCAGCAGTTCTAAATTATTATCCAGCAGTAGCGGAAGCATTCTACAGTCAAATACCATTAGTAATAATTAGTGCAGACAGACCTCAAGAGAAAATTGATATAGGAGATGGTCAAACAATTCGTCAAGAAAATGTTTTTGCTAATCATATACTAAATAGTGCTAATTTAACTGAATTAGCTTCAAGAGATAATGATGTTGCTATTCAATACGCGTTACATTTAGCAAAAAATAAAAAAGGTCCTGTACATATAAATATACCATTTGAAGAACCTCTGTATGGGATAATTTCAGAAGTTAGTGTGAATCCAGAATGGGTTGATTTTGATGAGGAAGATGAGAATTTTGTTTTAGGCCAAGAATATATTCAAAAGTGGAATACTAGTGAGAAGAAACTGATTCTTATTGGTGAAAGTAAACCAAACGCAATAGAACAGTCTGTTTTAGAAAGTTTAGCTAATGATAGTTCTGTAATTGTAATGACAGAAAAAACGTCAAATTTACATCATGAGCGTTTCATTTCTAACATTGATACTATAATTACACCTTTTAGTGAAGAAGAGTTTGAGTATTTTAAACCAGATATTTTATTAACTTTTGGAGGAATGGTTGTTTCAAAACGAATAAAAGCATTTCTTAGAAAGTATAAACCTAATGAACATTGGCATGTAGATGAACTAAGAGCTTATGATACTTATGGATGTCTTACTAAGCATTTTAAAACTGATATTGAAGGCTTTTTGAAGCAAATAACCGTAAAAAGAAATAGTTTAGAAGGGTTTTATCAAGCTAAAATGTCTCAAATTGTAAAAGATAGAATGGCAAAATCAGAAATTTATTTAAAAGATATTCCTTTTTCTGATTTTAAAGCTTTTGAAATTATAACTAAAAAACTACCAAAGGATATTCAATTACAAGTAAGTAATAGTTCTGCAATTCGTTATTTGCAACTTTTGAATGTAGATAGATCAGTAACAGTTTATTGTAATAGAGGAACAAGTGGAATTGATGGGAGCACTTCAACAGCAATTGGCGCGGCATTAGCTAGTGAAAAACAAACTATTTTAATAACGGGCGATGTTAGTTTTTTTTATGATAGTAATGCACTTTGGAATCAATATATTCCAAATAATTTTAAAATAATTTTGATTAACAATAGTGGAGGAGGAATTTTTAGAATTTTACCAGGCCATCAAGAAGAAAACACATTTAATACTTTTTTTGAAACCTCTCATAATCTAAAAGCAAATCATTTAGCTAAGATGTTTAATTTTAATTATGAAATTGCTGATAATTCAATAGATTTAGAAATAAAGTTAGAAACGTTTTTAAAATTAGATAATAGACCATCTTTGTTAGAAATAAGTACTCCTGAGAAATTAAATGACAAAATTTTATTGGAATATTTTAAAAAGTTAAAATAAAATTATAATTTTATAAGGATATAATACGTTTTATATAAAATAAAGCGATTGGTCTTAACATTTAAAAACAACATGATTATGAGTAAAAGAGACGAACTGATTACAAAGTACGCAGCAGATTTAAAAGACAAATGCGGTGTAACTGCCGATATGGATTTATTAACTAAAGTAACTATTGGCTGCGGTCCATCAATTTACAATGCTGACTCTTCAACAGTATCAGGTACTGATGAAAAAGAATTAGCAACAGTAAAAAATAATTTTTTAATTAAAAAGTTAGGACTAAAAGATGGTCCAGAACTAGATACTGCAATTGCGGCTGTAATTGATCAATATGGTAAATCGAATAAAAATAAATATAGAGCTGTTTTTTATTATTTATTGACAAAGCATTTTAAAAAAGAATCTGTTTATAAATAGGAATTATTTTATACTAGAATCCCGCATAAGCGGGATTTTTTTATGCTTTTTTTTAAAACAATTGAGTTTGTTAGTTTGAATTCATAACTTAGCAATTAAATTACAAAAATAAGATGATTTCAGAAGCACAATTTCAAAACGAATTAGAGTTGATAATAGAGAATGCACTACGTGAAGACATAGGAGATGGTGACCATAGTTCTTTAGCATGTATTCCTAAAGAAGCACGTGGAAAAGCAAAGTTATTAGTAAAAGATGAAGGAGTAATTGCAGGTGTTGAATTTGCAAAAATGGTTTTCTCACATGTAGAAAAAGATATGATTGTTGAAACATTCATTAATGATGGAGAAAGTGTAAAATATGGAGATATAGTATTTAATGTTTTCGGAAGTTCTCAAGCTATCTTAAAAGCAGAAAGATTGGTTTTAAATGCTATGCAAAGAATGAGTGCAATAGCAACTAAAACAAAATATTTTGTAGATTTATTAGAAGGAACTCCAACAAAAATTTTAGATACTAGAAAAACAACTCCAGGTATTAGAGCTCTTGAAAAATGGGCAGTAAAAATAGGAGGAGGAGAAAATCATCGTTTTGCTTTGTATGATATGATAATGCTTAAAGATAATCACATTGATTTTGCAGGAGGAATAACAAACGCAATCAATAAAACAAAGAAATATCTTCAAGAAAGTAATAGAGATTTGAAAATAATTGTTGAAGCAAGAGATATAGATGAAGTAAAAGAAATATTAACTTGTGAAGGTGTTTATAGAATTTTATTAGATAATTTTACTTATGATATGACTAAAGAAGCAGTTCGTATGATAGGAGATAAATGTTTAACAGAATCTTCTGGAAATATTAATGAAAAGACTATTCGACAATATGCAGAATGTGGAGTTAATTATATTTCTTCAGGAGCTTTAACACACTCTGTTTATAATATGGATTTAAGCTTAAAAGCAATCTAATGTCTGAATTGATTGAAAATAAGCTTAATAAAATTCCTTTAGTGAAACAATTAGTTGGTTTTGCTAAAAGTATAAGTTTATCATCTTTGCAAGGGTTGACCCTGTATGATATTATTGAACTCTATTTTTTAGGAATTTTAAGAGGTGCATTTTCAAATAGAGCAAGTGCAGTTGCATTTAGTTTCTTTATGGCATTATTCCCTTTTGCTTTATTTATACTGAATTTAATTCCGTATATACCTATTGATAATTTTCAAGATGATTTTTTGTTTTTTGTAGAAAAGGGAGTACCTCCAAACACATACGAAGCAATAGAACTTATCCTGAAAGATATAATGAGTACTAGTTATAAAAGCTTATTGTCTTCGGGGTTTATTTTATCTATTTTTTTGATGACAAATGGAGTTAATGCTATATTAGGAGGTTTTGAAATGTCAACACATATAACCATAACAAGAGGTTTTTTTAAGCAATATTTTATAGCTTTAGCAATATCAATAGCTTTATCTTTAATCTTAATTGTTACGGTGGCATCAATAGTTGTTTTTGAAGTAATAATTCAAAAAATTAACTTTCAAGGACTTATAAGTAGTGATGTCTACTTAATTGAATGGGGTAGGTATCTGTTTGTTATTTTAATGATTTTAATTACAGTTTCTATTCTATATAAATTTGGAGCAAAAGAAACTCAAAATATATCATTTATAAGTTATGGAGCGGTTTTTACAACGTTATTAATTATTTTAACATCTTACATTTTTGGTATATATGTAGAAAAGTTTGCAAGGTATAATGAATTGTATGGTTCTATAGGTACACTACTTGTATTGATGTTTTATATTTGGATTAATTGTATGATTCTTTTACTTGGTTTTGAATTAAACGCTACAATTAATAAATTAAAAAGAAAAAATTTATATATTTAACAAAAAATTAATACAATTATAAATTATGAGAAAACTTTACTTACTATTAATGTTTTTGATATTACCTATAACTTTTTGTTTTGCTCAAGAGAAAGTCTCAGGAGTAAGTATTTATGAAACCCTTTCGTTTGGAGGTAACAAACTTGTTTTAAATGGAGCTGGAGTTAAGGAAAAAATGTGGATTGATTTGTATGTAGTATCATTGTATTTGCCTAAAAAAAGTACAAATGCAGATGAAATTATAAACAGTGATGATGCATCTATTATTAAAATGAATGTAGTTTCAAGTATGGTTTCTTCTGAAAAAATGATTGAATTGTTAGATGAAGGTTTTTTGAATGCTACAAATGGAAATTTGTCAGCTATAAAGCCAAAAGTCGATAAATTTAAATCTTTTTTTAAAGATGAAATTAAAGAACGAGATGAGTTCATGATTGTGTATAATCCAAAATCAGGAGTTACGGTTTTTAAAAATGGGATAAAAAAAGGAACTATTGATGGTAAGGATTTTAAAAAAGCATTATTTGGAGTGTGGTTATGTATTAAACCGGCTGATGAAAAATTAAAAAGAGCAATGTTGGATAGTTAATATTAATTTATTACTTTTATAAGATTGAATAAAGAAAAAACTATGAAAAAACAATTTTTTACATTTTTAATGGTGGCTATTTTAACATCATTTTCGATTAATGCACAAAAAACAGTTTCAGGAGTTAAATTAGATAACTCATTGACTGTTGAAGGTCGTAACTTAACATTGAATGGAGCAGGAGTTAGAGAGAAGTTTTGGATAGATCTTTACGTAGGATCTTTATATCTTCCTAAAAAAAGTACAAATGCAAATGAAATTATGAATAGTACAGATGCAGCTGTGATAAAATTGGATATTGTTTCTGGAATGATTACTTCAGAAAAAATGATTAATGCCGTTAATGAAGGTTTTGAAAACTCTACAGGAGGAAATACAGCACCACTTAAATCAAAAATTGATAAATTTAAATCTTTTTTTAAAGATAAATTTAATAAAGGAGATTCATTTACAATTGCAAATCTACCAGAAGTTGGGATTGTAGTTTATAAAAATGGTACAAAAAAAGGGACTATTGAAGGGCAAGATTTTAAAAAAGCGCTGTTTGGAATCTGGTTGTCAGATAAGCCAGCAGATAAAAAATTAAAATCGAGTATGTTAGGGAAATAAACTTCCAATAAATAAAAGTAAAAAGCACTTCTATAGAAGTGCTTTTTACTTTTATTTATTGTTCTCTTCAATTAAGAAGTTTTCAATTTCATTTATCACATTCTTATCTCCTAATATTTTTCGATGTCCTAAGTTGGTAGTCAGTATTAATTTACTATTTTTTATGTGCTTTTCTATGTTTTCTGAAGCAGTATATGGCACATCTTCATCATCTTTATCGTGAATAATAAGAGTTGGAATGTGAACATCTTTTGCAGCTATATAAGCAGAGAAGCTTTCCATTGGTATTTGTAGGTCTTTCTCAAAAGATTCTCTCATTTTTACTGCAATTATTGGTTTTAAATTTAACTTAGATACAAAATCAAATAATATGTCATTAACACTATCTCCACTTCCTATTATTACAGCTTTTTTTACTTGTAAACCTTTCTTTATTGCATTTAAAATAGACATACTTCCAAGAGAATGACCTATTGCAAATTCAAATGGGCCAAATTTCTTTTCTAATTCTAAGATGCTTTCAATAAACTCTATCATTAATGATGATTTCCCTGATGATTTCCCATGAGCTGGTGCATCAAAACTTATTGTTGAAAATCCTAATTCTAATAATCGATCTGCAATTTTTACAAGTTGAGTTCCTCTTCCAGACCATCCATGAACAAGAAGGACTTTTTTAGGACTATTACCATAATGGTATACCATAATTTTTTTATCTATTGATGGGATATAAAATAATTCTTGTTTAGAATTATTATCCATTTCAAATTCTCTTTTTGGAATTTTATATTTTATAGGTTTTGTAAAGAGTTTTTTAGCAAATTTAACAGTAAAAGTGTGTGAGATTCTCTGTAATGAACCTGCTAAAAATAAAATTGATGATGGAATTGAATTACTTGAAATATTTTTTCGTCTTTTTGACATCTTTTTAATTGCGAAATTACTATTTATAAAAAAGATTAATTATTAATATTATCTTAAAAATATTTTTTGGGCTAATATTTGATATGATTTTTTAAATGTATTAACTTTGTATAAAATAGAATGTGATGAATAATAAAATAAAAATTGTTTTAGTATTGTTTTTTGGGCTAGTATTATCGTGCGCAAAAAATCCATTTACAGGAGAACGAACTATGGCATTTGTGCCAAATAGCCAAATTTTTCCATCTGCTTTTCAACAATATGGACAATTTCTGTCTGAAAATAAGGTTGTCAAAGGAACAACTGATGCAAAGAGGATTGAAAATATAGGAATGAAGATAAAGACAGCTGCAGAAAGATGGCTAAATGCAAATGGAAAATCAGATTATTTAGAAGGGTATGCTTGGGAGTATAATTTGGTAGAAAGTAAAGAATTAAATGCATGGTGTATGCCTGGAGGAAAAATTGTTTTTTATACAGGAATATTACCAGTCTGTAAAGATGATGCAGGAATTGCGTCCGTAATGGGACATGAAGTTGCTCATGCATTAGCAAATCACGGACAACAAAGAATGAGTGCAGGCTTATTACAACAATTAGGAGCTGCTGGAGCACAAGTTGCAGTAGGGAACAAAGATCCTCAGACTCAAGCGTTAGTTATGCAAGCTTATGGAGTTGGTTCTCAAGTAGGAGGTATGTTACCATTTAGTAGAAAACATGAAAGTGAAGCAGATATGATTGGCTTAACTTTAATGGCAATTGCAGGATATGATCCTGTTAACGCTGTAAAAGTATGGGAAAGAATGTCTGCATTGTCTTCAGGTTCTGCTCCACCAGAAATATTAAGTACACATCCAAGTAATGAAACAAGAATTAGAGAAATAACATCTTTAATTCCGCAAGCAAAAGCAGAAGCGGCAAAGTTTGGGGTTACTTTTAAATAATTTAAATATAATATGTATATTCGAAGTCCTGCAAAGCAGGACTTTTTTAATTTATTATTTATGACTAAAACATTACAAAAAGGAAGTAAGAAATTACTAAATTCTTGGGCATTTTATGATTGGGCTAATTCGGTATATTCATTAGTGATTTCATCATCAATTTTTCCATTGTATTTCGGATTTATATTTCCTAAAGATGGTCCAGATTTAGAATTCTTAGGAATGCTGTTTAAGCCTACTTCTTTAATAAGTTATGTAACGGCTTTTGCTTTTTTAACAGTTGCTATATTGTCTCCATTACTTTCAGGTATTGCGGATTATGTAGGTAATAAAAAGCGTTTTATGCAATTTTTTTGTTATTTAGGAGCGTTTTCATGTATTGGATTATATTGGTTTTCTGAAGAGAATATTTACTTTGGAGTTGTCTGTTTTTATTTTGGATTAATAGGTTTTTGGGGAAGTTTAGTGTACTATAATTCATACCTGCCTGATATTGCTTATAAAGAACAACAAGATAGTTTAAGTGCTAAAGGATATTCATTAGGATATATAGGAAGTGTTTTGTTGTTGTTAATTTGTTTGTATTTAGTGTTAGGGAAAGAAGGAGGAGAGGCATTAGATGCAATGCGATTGTCTTTCGTTCTTACAGGGATTTGGTGGTTATTGTTTAGTCAATACACTTTTTATTACTTGCCAAAAGGAAATCATTCAAAACAAAAAGTTACTAGAGAAATTTTATTTAATGGATTTAAAGAATTAAAAAAAGTTCAAAAACAATTGTTTCACAATATCCGATTAGAAAGATATTTAGTCGCTTTTTTTGTTTATAGCATGGCAGTACAAACAGTAATGCTTGTAGCTACATATTTTGGAGAACAAGAGATAAACTGGGCAACAGATAGTGAGAAAACAACAGGATTGATAATAAGTATTTTAGTTATTCAATTGGTAGCAGTTGCAGGAGCATATATGACATCTAAATTAGCTGCTAAGTTTGGAAATATAAAAACACTTTTGTTTATTAATATTATTTGGGCAATAATATGTGTTTTTGCGTTTTTTGTAACTGAACCTATACATTTTTATATTACTGCTGCTTTTGTAGGAATAGTAATGGGGGGAATTCAGTCATTATCACGATCAACTTATTCAAAATTTTTACCAGAAACAGAAGATACAGCTTCTTATTTTAGTTTTTATGATGTAGCTGAAAAAATAGGAATTGTTATTGGAATGGGGATATTCGCAACAATAGATCAAATATCTGGGTCAATGAGAAATGCTATTGTGTTTTTAACATTATTTTTTATTATAGGGGTCTTTTTGCTTTTAAGAGTGCCTAAAAAATAAAATATTATGTTATTTTTGAAAAAATTATTAAAATTAACCTTGATGAAAAAAATAAATTTACTTTTTGCTTTTACTGTATTAGCAACTCTTTTTACATTAAATTCTTGTAATATAGAACCATTAGATCCAGCTTTGTCAAGTCAAATTGATAATGGAAATCCACAATTAGCTGTGATAGTTACAAGATCAGTAAGTGATATTACAGCTTCTTCAGTAACTACAGGAGGAAATATCACATCTGATGGGGGTTTGTCAATTTCTTCAAGAGGAGTAGTTTGGAGTGTAAATCAAAATCCTACATTGTCTGATAATAATACTGTTGATGGTTCTGGAGTTGGAAGTTATACTTCATCTATTTCAGGTTTAGTAGCAGGGAATACTTATTATGTTCGTGCTTATGCAATTAATTCGAGTGGTGTTTCTTACGGGAATCAGGTTATGTTCACTACGGTAGTAGCATCTAATCTTCCTGTATTGATAACTACACCTGTTACTAATAATATTTATCCTAGTGCTGTAAGTGGAGGAAATATTTCTGCTGATGGAGGTTCCCCTGTTACTGCGAGAGGAGTAGTTTGGAGTACTTCATCTAATCCTGTTTTGCCAAGTACTAGAAAAACAATTGATGGTTCAGGAATGGGTAGTTATGTTTCAACAATCCAGCAATTACAAATTGTTCCGGGTTCAGTAATTTATCTTAGAGCTTATGCTACAAATGCTAATGGAACTGCCTACGGTAATGAAGTTTCTTTTACAGCGGCTGTAAGTCAAGTTGATAATTCACCTGCATTAATGACGGCAAATATTAATGGGATTCAATATGATAATATGAAACCGTTTTTATATTCTATTACAGGAAATGACGTTGTTGTATTAAATGATGGTGCCCCAGTCGGAGATACAAGATATTTGAAAATTCAAGGAGATACAAGTGATAATCTAGGCTTTCTAACAGAGATTAATCTACATATACCAAATGATAAATGGGTTTTAGGAACTTATCAATTATATGAAACATTTGACTTAAGTGGTCCTTCTTATTGTCAAGCTAGTTTAATTTTACCTAATGTAGGAGGAGCGCCTGATTACGCAAGAGTTACAGGTGGTTCAATTACAATAACTGAATTTAATTTAGTAACAAAGAGAATAAAAGGGACATTTAATATTACTTATGAAAAGACAGGTCAGTCAACTGTTTATGAAATTACTAATGGTACATTTAATTATGGTTTAGATAATAGTTATTTTGATTAGAAAGAACTTATAACAATGATATAAAATCCCGAATTTATACTTCGGGATTTTTTTATGGCATAAATCTTGATTTCATATATAGCTTATAAATAATGAATTCTTTTATTAGTATTGATTTTCAGTCATTTAATAGTGGTTTTGAAAGAATATATAAGCCTAGTTTTAATATAATTAATGACAAAATGACCCTTTTATAGTTATGCCAAATCAAAAAATAATAACACTTGACAACTTGTCACTTCAAGAAATAAATAGTGATGCTGAATTAATTCCTTTATTGACGCCTGAAGATGAAGAGGAAATGAATAATGAAGTGTTGCCAAATGATCTACCAATACTTTCCTTGAGAAATACAGTTTTGTTTCCTGGAGTTGTAATTCCTATTACAGCAGGAAGAGATAAATCAATTAAATTGATTAATGATGCTAATGCTGGAGGAAAAGTAATTGGTGTAGTAGCACAAAAAGATGAGAATGTAGAAGAACCTACTCCAAATGATGTACATCATATAGGAACAGTAGCTCGTATAATTAGAGTCTTAAAAATGCCTGATGGAAATACAACAGTAATTCTTCAAGGTAAAAAAAGATTTGAAATTGATGCATTTACTCAAGAAGAACCTTATTTAAAAGCAACAATAAAAGAAGTAAGCGAGGTTCGTCCAGAAAGTAATGATGCTGAATTTAATACAATAGTTGAATCAATAAAAGACTTGGCTATTCAAATTATTAGAGAAAGTCCAAATATTCCTACAGAAGCTACTTTTGCAATTAAAAATATAGAAAGTAATCCGTTTTTAATCAATTTTGTTTCTTCAAACATGAATTTGTCTGTTACTGAAAAACAAGATTTACTTTCTATTAATAATTTGAAAGAAAGAGCATTGGAAACGCTACGTTTTATGAATTTAGAGTTGCAAAAGCTCGAATTAAAAAATGATATACAATCTAAAGTTCGTTTTGATTTAGATCAACAGCAAAGAGAATATTTTCTGCATCAACAAATGAAAACTATCCAAGAAGAATTAGGAGGAGTTTCTTACGAGGCAGAAATTGAAGAAATGCGTGAAAAAGCAAAATCAAAAAAATGGAATGAAGATGTAGCAAAACATTTTGAAAAAGAAGTGTCAAAGTTGCAACGTTCTAATCCTAATTCACCAGATTTTGGAATACAAAGAAATTATCTAGAGTTGTTTTTAGATTTACCATGGAATGAATATTCAAAGGATAATTTCGATTTAAAAAGAGCGCAAAAAATATTAGATAGGGATCATTTTGGTTTAGAAGATGTTAAAGAGCGAATTATTGAACACTTAGCTGTTTTAAAACTTCGAAATGATATGAAATCCCCTATTTTATGTTTATATGGTCCTCCAGGAGTTGGTAAAACATCTATTGGAAAATCAGTAGCAGAGGCATTGGGTAGAGAATATGTTCGTATTTCTTTAGGAGGAATGAGAGATGAAGCAGAAATTCGCGGACATAGGAAAACATATATTGGTGCAATGCCAGGACGTATTATTCAAAGTATTAAGAAAGCAAAAACATCAAATCCTGTATTTGTTTTAGATGAAATCGATAAATTGTCAAGTAGTTTTAATGGAGATCCATCTTCTGCATTGTTAGAAGTTTTAGATCCAGAACAAAACTCGGAATTTCATGATAATTTCCTTGAAATAGGTTATGATTTATCTAAAATAATGTTTATCGCTACTTCAAATAGTTTGTCAACCATTCAGCCTGCACTTAAGGATAGAATGGAAATTATAAACATGTCGGGTTATACAATTGAAGAAAAAGTGGAAATTGCTAAAAAACATTTACTGCCTAAGCAATTAAAAGAGCATGGATTAACAACCGATGATTTGCAAATAGGGAAAAAACAATTAGAGAAAATTGTTGTAGGTTATACGCGTGAATCAGGTGTTCGTGGTTTAGATAAAAAAATAGCGCAAATGGTTCGTAATGCTGCAAAATCAATTGCAATGGAAGAACCTTATAATAAAGTATTAACGGATGAAGATATAATTGAAGTGTTAAAATCACCAAGATTAGAAAGAGATAAATACGAGAATAATGATACAGCAGGTGTTGTTACAGGTTTGGCTTGGACTTCAGTAGGAGGTGATATTTTATTTATAGAATCTACTATTTCAAAAGGGAAAGGAGCTATGACTATGACAGGGAATTTGGGAACTGTAATGAAAGAATCAGTTACTATTGCGTTAGAATATATAAAATCTAACAATGAATTATTAGGAATATCAAATGAAATATTAACAGGGAATAATATTCATATTCACGTTCCAGAAGGAGCTACTCCAAAAGATGGACCAAGTGCAGGAATTGCAATGTTGACTTCTATGGTTTCTACTTTTACGCAAAAAAAAGTGAAGAAAAATTTAGCCATGACTGGAGAAATCACATTAAGGGGAAAAGTATTACCTGTTGGTGGAATTAAAGAAAAAATATTAGCAGCAAAAAGAGCTAATATTAAAGAAATTATTCTATGTCATGAAAACAAGCGTGATATTGATGAAATAAAACCTGAATATTTAAAGGGATTAACATTTCATTATGTTGATAAAATGAGTGAAGTGCTTAATATTGCAATAATAAATCAAAAAGTAAAGAGTGCTAAAAAATTAGATAATTAAGTTTTTTTGAGTTGATAATCTTTGTTTTTTAACATTTAACTAGAAATATATGGTTAGCTTTGGTAAGTAGTCTGAATTTACTTATTGTTTTTTCAGTAATATTAATCTATAATCTATTTTTATTATGTTAAAAAAAATCTTAAATCAAAAAGGAACTAAAGAATTGTCTAGGATGGATAAAAAAAGTGTAAAAGGAGGAGGGCATCCTACTTTGTGTGCTGACTATGTGATTTATTGTCAAAACCTTCGAACATATGATCCATGTGAACCAATTACAGATACTAATTTCCCTTGTTAATAAGGAGTATTGGAGTTTGCAATAAATGTAATTATGTTGATAAAATGAGTGAAGTGCTTGATATCGCAATAATAAATCAAAAAGTGAAGAGTGCTAAGAAATTATAGTGTTAATCATTTTCAAAATAATAAAATTCCGATTTAGAAATAAGTCGGAATTTGTTTTTAATATATTCGTATATAATTTTATCTTCGCAAAAGCGTTTATAGCTTATATATAAAAAATAATGTTTAAAAAAAGTGTACTGTTCTCTTTGTTGTTATTTTCTACTGTTCATTATGGGCAAATAGGAGGTAAATATGTATATCAGTTTTTAAACTTAGCGCAATCACCGCGTCAAGCAGCATTAGGAGGAAAAACAGTTACTGTGGTTGACTATGATGTAAATCAAGCATTTTATAATCCAGCAACAATAAATCCTGAAATGCATAAAAGATTATCTACAAATTACGGAAGTTATTATGGAGAAGTTTCTTATGGAACTGCTGCCTATGCTTATACTTGGGATAGACATGTGCAAACTTTTCATGCAGGAATAAGTTATATTAATTACGGAGATTTTGAAGGAAGAGATGAATTAGGGAATTTAACTTCTAATTTTACAGGAAGTGAAGCTGCTTTATCTATGGGTTATGCTTATAATATTCCATGGACAGATATGTATATTGGAACTAATGTGAAATTAATTTCTTCCACATTAGAATCGTATAATTCATGGGGAGTTGCTACAGATTTAGGTTTTTTGTATGTTGATGATAAAAATGATATTAATTACGGATTCACTATTCGTAATATAGGGTTTCAAATAACACCTTATCAAGATGTGAGAGAGAAATTACCACTTTCAATAGATGCTGGAATTTCTCAATTGGTTGAAAATGTTCCTATTCGATGGCATCTTACTTTAGAAAATTTACAACAATGGAATATCGCTTTTTCAAACCCAAATAGAGCAGAAAATACTTTAGATGGGGAAACCAATGAAGAGAAGGTATCCTTTTTTAATAATGCATTGCGACACGTTATTATTGGAGCAGAATTATTTCCAGAAAAAGGATTTAATGTTCGTTTAGGATACAATTTTAGAAGAGGGCAAGAATTAAGCATTGTGGATCAGAGAAGCTTTTCAGGAATCTCAGCAGGATTTGGATTGCGATTTGGAAAAATTAAATTTGATTATTCCTATTCAAGATATACCGTTGCTGCAAACACAAGTTTATTTGGATTAATGATAGATTTAGAATAAATTTTTAGAAAAAAATAGAGAAAAACGAATAGATTTTCTAAGAAAATTAAAATGAAAAAAATTACAATAGCAATAGACGGATTTTCGTCAACAGGAAAAAGTACGTTGGCTAAGCAATTAGCAAAAGAATTAGGTTATGTATATGTAGATACAGGTGCTATGTATAGAGCCGTGACTTATTTTGCAATGCAAAACGGTTTTGTTGGTGAAAATCATTTAAATAAAGAGGGTTTAATTAATGAATTACTAGCAATTAAATTAGAATTTCGTTTTAACCCTGATTTAGGTTTTGCTGAGATGTATTTAAATGGTGAAAATGTAGAACAACCTATTCGTACTATTGAAGTTTCTCGAAACGTAAGCCAAATAGCTGAAATTTCTGAAGTGAGAGCTAAATTAGTAGAACAACAACAAGCTATGGGTAAAAATAAAGCTATTGTGATGGATGGTAGAGATATTGGAACCGTAGTTTTTCCAGACGCCGAATTAAAATTGTTTATGAATGCTTCTGCGGAAACAAGAGCGCAAAGACGTTTTGATGAATTAGTAGAAAAAGGACAAAACGTGACTTATCAAGAAGTACTAGAGAATGTACAGCAACGCGACTATATTGACACACATAGAGAAGATTCTCCTTTGGTAAAAGCAGATGATGCTATTGAGGTTGATAACTCTGCGATGAATAAAAAAGAACAATTTGAATTAGTTATGAAGTTAATAGAAGAGAAAATTTAATTAATAGATCTAATTTAAAAAATGTTATTCTGAATTTATTTTAGAATCTTTTTTATCTTCTTTAATAAGAGTCTTTTTTTTACAAATGTTTGGTAGTTAATAAATTATTCGTAATTTTGCACACCTTTTGACGGAATTGGGTTTCCATTAGGTATCAATCATTTATGTAAACACTGTTGCTGTTTTTAATCTGTATAAGAAACCCTATAAGAACAGAGCATACAAATTTTTAAATCAGCATGTCTGAAATTAACAAAACACAAGAAGAGTTTTTAGCAAATTTTAACTGGCACAATTACCAAGAAGGTATTGATGTAGTAGATGAAAAAAACTTACAAGAATTTGAAGAATTAGTATCTAAAACTTTCATCTCTACAAAAGACGAGGAAGTTGTAGAAGGAATTGTAGTTAGAATTACAGATAGAGACGCTATCGTTGATATCAATGCTAAATCTGAAGGTGTTATTTCTTTAAACGAATTTCGTTACAATCCAAATTTAAAAGTTGGTGATAAAGTAGAAGTACTTATCGATATTCGTGAAGATAAAACAGGTCAATTAGTATTATCACACAGAAAAGCGAGAACTATCAAAGCATGGGATAGAGTTATTGCTGCTCATGAGTCTGGTGAAATCGTTAATGGTTTTGTAAAATGCAGAACTAAAGGAGGAATGATCGTTGATGTATTTGGTATTGAAGCTTTCTTACCAGGTTCTCAAATTGACGTGAAACCAATCCGTGATTACGATCAATATGTAAACAAAACTATGGAATTCAAAGTTGTGAAAATCAACCACGAATTTAAAAACGTAGTAGTTTCTCATAAAGCGCTTATCGAGGCTGATATTGAAGAACAAAAGAAAGAAATCATTGGTCAATTAGAAAAAGGACAAGTTTTAGAAGGTGTGGTTAAAAACATTACTTCTTACGGTGTGTTTATTGACTTAGGTGGTGTAGATGGATTAATCCATATTACAGATCTTTCTTGGTCTAGAATTAATCACCCAAGTGAAGTTCTTGAATTAGATCAAAAATTAAATGTTGTAATCCTTGATTTCGATGATGAGAAAACAAGAATTCAATTAGGTTTAAAACAATTAAATGCTCATCCATGGGATGCTTTAAGTGCTGATTTAACTATTGGTGATAAAGTAAAAGGTAAAGTAGTTGTTTTAGCTGATTATGGTGCTTTCATTGAAGTTGCTGAAGGTGTTGAAGGATTAATTCACGTTTCTGAAATGTCTTGGTCAACTCATTTAAGAAGTGCACAAGATTTTATGAAAATTGGAGATGAGGTTGAAGCGGTAGTTTTAACTTTAGATAGAGATGAAAGAAAAATGTCTTTAGGTATTAAGCAATTAACGCAAGATCCTTGGACAGATATCACTGCTAAATATCCAGTAGGTTCTAAGCATACAGGTATCGTTAGAAACTTTACAAACTTTGGTATCTTCGTGGAATTAGAAGAAGGTATTGATGGTTTAGTTTATATTTCTGACTTATCTTGGACTAAGAAAATCAAGCATCCATCAGAATTTGTGAATGTTGGAGATAACATGGAAGTAGTAGTTTTAGAATTAGATGTAGATGGTCGTAAACTATCTTTAGGTCATAAGCAAACTACAGAAAATCCATGGGATAAGCATGAAGATGCTTTCGCTGTTGGTACTATTCATAATGGTGTTATCGGTGAAATCGTTGACAAAGGTGCAACTGTAGATTTCGGTGATGATGTTGTAGCATTTATTCCTACTCGTCATTTAGAAAAAGAAGATGGTAAAAAATTGAAAAAAGGTGAATCTGCTGACTTTAAAGTTATTGAGTTTAATAAAGAATTCAAAAGAGTAGTGGCTTCTCATACAGCTATCTTCCGTGAAGAAGAAGAAAAAGCAGTTAAATCTGTAGAAACAGCTTCTTCTAATAATAATGTAGAAAAATCAACTTTAGGTGATATTGATGCATTAGCTGAATTAAAAGCAAAAATGGAAAAAGGAGAAAAATAATCTCTAAATTCTTTTAAATACTAAAAAGTCCTGATGAAAATCAGGACTTTTTTTATACTATTATTTTGTAGTTTCATTATTATATCGTAATATTGCAATATAATAATAAATTTATGGGAGTTTCAAAAACAGAATTCTTTACAGAAGAACAAAATGAAATAGCTAATTTGTTTAAAGCGATGTCTCATCCAGCGAGAATTGCAATTGTTCAATATTTACTAAGTGTAGATTCTTGTATCTGTGGAGATATTGTAAACGAATTGCCATTGGCTCAGCCAACAGTTTCTCAGCATTTAAAGGAATTAAAGAATGCAAATATTATAAAAGGAACTATAGAAGGAACAGCAATTTGTTATTGTCTTAATCCAGAAATAATTAAGAAAATTGAATCTTATTTTGGAAATATTTCAAATCATTTGAGTCAAAAATGTTGCTAACGATATAATTATTAATAACTAATTTTAAATAAAATGAAATTATCAGAAATAAATGAAGTGTTGAAAAAAGTAGAAACAATTGCTTTTCAGCTTCCAAATGGAAATTTAGTTCCGTCGCATTTTCATGTTACTGAAGTGGGAAAAATAACAAAGCATTTTATTGATTGTGGAGGAACAACTCGTTTAGAAGAAGTGGCAAATTTTCAGTTATGGGAAGCAAATGATTATGATCATCGTTTACATCCAGAAAAATTAATTCATATTATAGAACTGTCTCAAAAAGTATTACAAATTCCAGATTTAGAAATAGAAGTAGAATATCAAATGAAAGATACTATAGGTAAGTTTAGTTTGGATTTTGATGGAATTAATTTCTTGCTAATTTCAAAATTAACAAATTGTTTGGCTCAAGATAAATGTGGAATTCCATCTGAAAAACCAAAAGTTAAAATAGGAGAATGGAAATCAAAAGCAAGCTCATGTGAGCCAAATTCTGGGTGTTGTTAGAGAATCATTTTACCTCTACCTGAGCTAAAACTAAAAACATGATAACAAAAATATCTGAAACTATTGAAAAATTTCAACTTTCATTAATTTCTAAAGAGAGAAAAGAAATACTTCAACCATTAATTGATTATATTCAGTTAAAGCTAGATAAGAAAGAAACAATAAATTTAAATTTCATTTGTACACATAATTCAAGAAGAAGTCATTTGTCTCAAATTTGGGCACAAACAATAGCCTTTTATTATGGTGTTCAAAGAGTAAAGTGCTATTCTGGAGGAACAGATGTAACAGCTATATATCCAAAAGTTATTGAAACTTTACAGAATCATGGTTTTGAAATTCAAAAATTAAGTCATGAAAAAAATCCTATTTATGCTATTAAGTTTTCAGAAAATGAATTGCCAATTATAGGGTTTTCAAAAGTTTTTGATGACAATTTTAATCCAAAGTCAAATTTTGCAGCAATAATGACATGTTCACAAGCAGATGAAGGCTGTCCGTTTATTATGGGTGCAGAAAAACGATTCCCTATTCGTTATGATGATCCAAAAGAATTTGATGAAACAATTCTAATGAATGAAAAGTATGAAGAAAGAAGTTTACAAATAGCCTTGGAAATGACGTATGTTTTTTCAAATCTAAAAAATGAAGGATAGAAAGCATTACTTTAGTGAATTTATTGGTACATTTTTGTTAGTCTTATTCGGAACAGGCTCAATAATCATTAGTGAGGAATACAACGGAATCATTCAAGAATTTGGAATAGGAATTGTTTTTGGGTTAACCGTTTGGATGCTTGTTCATTTCCTTGGTAAAATATCAGATTGTCATATAAATCCAGCAGTTACAATCGGTATGATGTTGGATAAAAAAATAACAATTAAAAAAGCATCTTGGTATATTTTATTTCAATTAATAGGTGCTTTATCAGCAAGCTGTTTTTTATACGTGTTATTTCCTGACAATCATAAATTAGGAAATACATTGCCTAGAAATCTGTGGCAAGAAGCTTTTCTTTATGAACTCTTTCTTAGTTTTATTTTAATGTTAGTCATTCTAATTTCAACAAATCGTTCTTTTTTAATAAAAAGAGTTTCATTTTTAATTGGTTTTACTGTTTTTCTAGAAGCATGGTTGGCAGGACCAGTTTGTGGTGCTTCAATGAATCCAGCCAGAACATTTGGACCTGCTATTGTTTCTGGAAATAGTAGTGTTTTATGGTTGTATTTTGCAGCACCAATACTTGGAATGGCTTTGGCAATGTATATTTTTAAATTTAAGTTGAGTGTATTAAAATGAAGAGTCTTTATTATTCTTTTATAATTTTAATAGTTTTAGTTTCATTATCATTCTCTAATGAAATAAAATAAATTCCCTTTGCATAATTAGATAAATCAATTTTATTTTTTGTAGAAGCATTTGTGTTGACTCTAATTTCAAGTAATTGACCTAGTGTTGTATATAAACTCATTTTTGTGAAATGAATATTTTCAATATTTAAAATATCTTTAACAGGGTTAGGATAGAAAACAATACCTGTGTCTTCAAAAGAATTTGTAGAAAGTGTTGTTGTAATTGAGAAATTATATGGAGTTTGATAATCAGAATTAGTAGGTGAAAGACTAGAAAGCTTTAAATAATAAGTTCCAGAGCTTAAAACATTATTTACAATCAAAGAAGAGCCATTGTTGTTTTCTATAGTTCCAATTAAAATTCCAGATTCATCTAAAATTGAAGCTTCCATTTGACTTGTACTAATATTACTAACTTCAACAGTAGATAAAATATTTTCAGTAACATTAAACCTGAAATAGTCATTGTCAATAAGGGAATTAGTATCTTCTTGAACGGTAGTAAATCCTGTATAATTTACATTTGTGTCAATTTCATAAGCTAATTCTTTAAAATTAGGTTCATCTAATCCTTGAATTAAAAGTGAGTACTGGCTAGGTAAAGCAGTGTGTACTTCAAGACCAGAAGAGGTGTAATAAAAATATTTAGTAGGATATGTTAACCCAGTTATAAAATTATCCATAGTTGCAGATTCTTCGGTAACAACTCCATCGGTTGGATTTCCATTTAATCGTCCAATGATACTAGAAAAATCAATTAAATTATCAATAGATTTTTGATTTAAACCAATTATGTTATCGCCAATAGTCCCATTGCAATTAACATCAATATTAAAAAAATCACTTCCAAATAAGTGTTCGTTCATATTTGAAGAATTATTGATTTCAATACCACCAAATAAATAGCGACCTGGATCACTGCTATAATAATAAGTTGTTTTTAAATCTCTAATAGCTTCTGAATGTGTATCAATACCTACAAAAATGCCAATACCAGAATCGCTGGAATTACTACCTCCGTTTGGTGTGCCGACTGTTAATAATTTGGCTACATGATGAGCATTATCTGCTTGCCAGTTAGAAGAATTTTGGATATATTCTCTAGAAGCTAATCCACCCATACTATGACCAACAAGTATTACTTTGTTTTTACCTGTTAATTCTAATACACGCTCAATGGCTTTTTTTAGTGCAACTCCTTGTTTTGTTATAGCGCACTGATTGCTTAATGCATCTGTTCCTATTGTTCCATCCGGATTCACATTAAAATTCACATAATAATAATCGCCATTTTGCATTATTGTGGTTTCAAATGCAGCAATATCAGCTCCAGAAACAGGATAGAAATTAGTGTTTGCTATAGTATTGTCATTGTCAGCATTTAAGCAGAAATCAAATCTGCCTCCAAATGTAAAAGAATACTGAGAATCTAAATAATTAGAAGTTGTGTTCCATGTTTCAGAACTAGAATTAAGACCATGAATAAAAATTATAGGATATGGTAGTTTGTTAGAGGTTGTTACTCTTAATGAATTAGTAGCTATTGGCATTTTTATAGAAAGAACGCTATCTCCTAATTTTCCTATTGATTCAAATTCGATAAGTCTTGGTTTTATTTGATACTCTTCATTTTGTGAAAATAAGTTTATAAATGAAAAGAAAAATATTGAGCTAAGTAGTAGAGTAGTTTTATTCATATATGAAAACGGGTTAATGTTGTACAATATATAAATAAAATGTTAAAAAAATATAAAATATATGTTTTTTTGTTATAAAAAAAGCTCTCATGTTTTGAGAGCTTCAATTATTCTTTATCAATAGATCCGAGAACACGTTTCATAAAATTATTTAGTGCTGTTTTTTTATCAGCACCTTCTTTAATCAATTTTTGAACTTCGAGAGCTCCATACATATTTGAAATTAATTCGCCTATAACATCCAGCTCTTCATCTTTTAATGATGAAACCTCTGTAAGGTTTTCTAAAACCTCAATAGTTTCAATAAGATAATCAGCGTCATTGTCTTCAATAAATTGAGTTAATTGTTTTATTACTGGTAATTTCATAAAAATATTAGATTACTTCGTTTATTAATTCAGTTAAGACTTCTAATTTATTAGTTTGCGTTTGATTAACTAATTTTCCATTTTTAAAAGTTGCAAAAGTAGGTAAATTATCAACTTTTGCTAATTTTCTCGATTCAGGAAATTGTTCAGCATCTACAATATAAAATGCAATCGATTCGTTTTCTGAAGCTAGTTTTTTAAATTTAGGTTTCATTATCCTACAATTTCCACACCATGAAGCTGAGTATTGTACAATTATGGTATCATTTGAGTTTACAATCTCTTGTAAATTATCTTGGTTTAATTCTTGTATCATTTTTTTTGTTTAAAAAAGGCAACCGTAATATAAATTAATTCATTACGATTGCCTTAAGTAATTATTTAATAAAATTAGTTTTGACTTAAGTATGCAGCAGTACTTAATCTATCAGCATTCATAGCCTCTTTCCCTTCTTCCCAATTTGCAGGACAAACCTCACCTTTTGTTTGAACATGAGTATAAGCATCAATTAAGCGTAAATATTCGTTTACATTTCTACCTAATGGCATATCATTTACACTTTCATGGAAAATTTTTCCATCTTCGTCAATTAAATATGTTGCTCTAAAAGTTACGTTTGAACCTTCAAGGATTTCTTCTCCTAAATTTTCATCATAAACCCATTCAGCATCAAGAATCTCTAAAGCAGCAGATAAATTTCTTGTAGTGTCAGCAATTAAAGGATATGTAACACCTTCAATTCCACCATTGTTTTTCGGAGTGTTTAACCAAGCAAAGTGCACTTCATTTGTATCACAAGAAGCACCAATTACAATTGTGTTTCTTTTTTCAAATTCACCTAAAGCAGCTTGGAAAGCATGTAATTCAGTAGGGCAAACAAAAGTGAAATCTTTTGGATACCAAAACAATAAAACTTTCTTGTTGTTTTTTGTAGCTTCTTCTAAAACGTTGATTCTTAAGTTATCTCCCATTTCAGAGATTGCATCAACTGTAATGTTTGGAAATTTTTTTCCTACTAATGACATAGTTTAAAATATTTAATGGATTATTAATTCTAATATTATGTTGCAAAAATAAGCTCTATTTTAGTATTGTTGAATAGGTTTTGATTGTAATTTTCTATTGTATTATAAGTATTATCTTTTAATTGCTTTTTTAGGATTTTTTTTAATAATTTATTAATAAAATTTTAAAATAAAAAAATTAAATTTATAACAGCTTTTAATTCAAGTATAGTTTTTATCTATTATAAAAATAATTTCAATAGTTTTTAATAACTAATTTAGCATGGAAAGTTAATCAATAAAAAACAATAGTATTATGGAAAACAACAAAAAACTGAATGGTGAAAGTAAGTGCCCATTTTCTGGAGGAGCGATGAAACAAAGTGCTGGTTTTGGTACAAAGAATAGTGATTGGTGGCCTAATCAATTAAAAATTAATATTCTAAGACAGAATTCGGCTTTATCTAACCCGATGGGAGGAACATTTAATTATGCTGAGGCTTTCAATAGTTTAGACTTAAAAGCAGTAAAAAAAGATTTATTCGAATTAATGACAGATTCTCAAGATTGGTGGCCTGCTGATTACGGGCATTACGGGCCGTTTTTTATTCGTATGGCTTGGCATAGTGCGGGAACTTATAGAATTGCAGATGGTAGAGGAGGAGCAGGTTCAGGAACACAACGATTTGCACCATTAAATAGTTGGCCTGATAATGTTAATCTTGATAAAGCTCGATTATTGCTTTGGCCAATTAAACAAAAATATGGTAAGAAGATTTCATGGGCAGATTTAATGATTTTAGCAGGAAACTGTGCTTTAGAATCTATGGGACTTAAAACTTTTGGTTTTGCAGGAGGAAGAGAAGATGTTTGGGAGCCAGAAGAAGATGTGTATTGGGGGTCAGAAAAAGAATGGTTAGGAGATAAACGTTATAGTGGAGATCGTGAATTGGAAAACCCATTAGGAGCTGTACAAATGGGATTGATTTATGTGAATCCAGAAGGCCCTAATGGAGTTCCTGATCCACTTGCTGCTGCTAAAGATATTCGTGAAACTTTTGGCCGTATGGCAATGAACGACGAAGAAACAGTTGCACTTATTGCAGGAGGACATACTTTTGGTAAAACACATGGTGCTGCTGATCCAAATAAATATGTAGGAAAAGAACCTGCAGCAGCAACTATTGAAGAGCAAGGTCTTGGTTGGAAAAATACATTTGGTAGTGGTAATGGAGAAAATACAATTAGTAGTGGATTAGAAGGAGCTTGGACTACTACTCCAACAAAATGGAGTAATAATTTTTTTGAAAATCTTTTTGGATTTGAATGGGAATTAACTAAAAGTCCAGCAGGAGCACATCAATGGAGGCCAAAAAATGGAGCAGGAGCTGGTACGGTTCCTGATGCACATAATTCATCTAAGAGTCATGCTCCATTTATGCTAACAACTGATCTTTCTTTAAGAGTAGATCCTGTTTATGAAAAAATATCAAGACATTTTTATGAAAATCCTGATAAATTTGCTGATGCGTTTTCAAGAGCATGGTTTAAATTGACACATCGAGATATGGGACCAGTTGAACGTTATTTAGGACCTGAAGTTCCTAAAGAAGAATTAATTTGGCAAGATCCTATACCTGTAGTTAATCATGAATTAGTTAATGATGAAGATATAGTTGAACTTAAAGTTAAGATAAGAGAATCTGGATTATCTATTTCTCAATTGGTTTCAACTGCTTGGGCTTCTGCATCTACTTTTCGTGGTTCAGATAAAAGAGGCGGAGCAAATGGAGCTCGTCTTCGTTTAGCTCCACAAAAAGATTGGGATGTTAATAACCCAGTAGAATTATCAAATGTTCTAATGAAATTAGAGGCTATTCAAAAAGAATTTAATGCAAATCAGTCAGGAAATAAGAAGGTTTCAATTGCAGATTTAATTGTATTAGGTGGTTGTGTAGGAGTAGAACAAGCTGCTAAAAATGCAGGACATGATGTGAAAGTTCCTTTTACTCCAGGACGTACAGATGCATCACAAGAGCAAACAGATATAGATTCTTTTACTATTTTAGAACCAAAAGCAGATGGTTTCCGAAATTATATGAAAGCCAAATATAGTGTGTCAGCTGAAGAAATGTTAATTGATCGTGCTCAACTAATGACGTTGACTGCTCCAGAAATGACTGTTCTTGTAGGAGGATTACGTGTTTTAAATGTTAATCATAGGCAAACTAAACATGGTGTGTTTACAAAAAATCCAGGGTCATTGACAAATGATTTCTTTGTTAACCTTCTTGATTTTGGAACAACTTGGAAAGCAACTTCGGATGTCCAAGATGTATTCGAAGGGCGTGATCGTAAAACAGGTAAATTAAAATGGACAGGAACAAGAGTAGATCTTATTTTTGGGTCTAATTCGGAACTTAGAGCGCTTGCTGAAGTATATGGTTCTAAAGATTCTCAAGAAGATTTTGTGAAATATTTTATCGCTACTTGGAATAAAGTAATGAATCTTGATCGTTTTGATTTGAATTAATAATATGATTATATAAACAAAATAGAGGTCTAAAAATATTAGACCTCTATTTTGTTATTAGACTTATCACGTAAATGTTAGTTTTTTACACTAGAAGCTAATTGTTTAATTTTAATGTTGAATGCGGCAAAAATTAAAGTCATGAATGGACTTATAATATTAAAGAAAGCATAAGGTAAGTAATCAAATGTATCAACGCCCAATGTTCCAGATTGATAAGCTCCACAAGTGTTCCAAGGTATTAAAACAGAGGTAACCGTTCCAGAATCTTCTAAGGTTCTACTTAGATTTTCAGGGGCTAGTCCTTTATCTTTGTATGCTTTTGAAAACATCTTGCCAGGTACAACAATTGCTAGATATTGATCTGATGCGGTAATGTTTAGAGCTAAGCAACTTCCAACAGTTGAAGCAAATAATCCGAATGTAGATTTTGCCATTTTAAGAAGAGCTTGGCTAATTCTTGATAATGCTCCAATTGCATCCATAATTCCGCCAAAGACCATAGCACATAAAATTAACCATATTGTGCCTAGCATTTTTTGCATTCCTCCAGATTTGAACAAGTCTGTCAATGTTTCATTTTCTGTAGGGATTACAGAGTCTGTAGTTATAGCATTTAATATTCCTTTATATGCATTTGCGAAATTTAAACTTTTCCCACCTGAAAGCATTAAAACAATTTCTGGTTGGAAAATAATTGCGAAAATTCCAGCTAAAAGTGTTCCAATTAATAACGCAACTAATGGTTCTGTTTTCTTTACAATTAGTCCTATTACAATAACAGGTACTAAGAATAACCATGGAGTTATATGAAAAGATTTTTGAATATCGTTTAAAAGAGTTGAAGAATCAGCAATTCCACTTGTTTCAATGGTTAATCCTAAAATGATAAATAAAATTAATGTTACTATATAACTTGGAACTGTTGTTAATGACATGTACTTTATATGTGTAAACAAGTCTGTTCCTGCCATTGCTGGTGCTAAATTAGTTGTGTCGGACATTGGAGATAGTTTGTCTCCAAAATAGGCACCAGAAATAACAGCTCCTGCAATCATTCCTTTATCGAAACCTAATGCTCCACCAATACCTATTAAAGCAATACCGACAGTAGCTGAAGTAGTCCATGAACTTCCTGTAGAAATTGAAATTACAGAGCAAATGATTAAAGTAGCAGGTAAAAATATTGCTGGACTTAGAATTTGTAAACCATAATATATCATAGATGGAATAATACCGCTAACTAGCCATGTTCCAGCAAGTGCACCAACCATTAATAAGATTAAAATGGCACCAGTTGTAGATTTAATGTTTTCAGCTACTTCATCAAGCATTTTTGAAAAACTTACTTTGTTGAAGTAACCAACTATTGCAGCTACTGTTGCGCCTAGTAATAATATGAATTGATTACTGCCTCCTAATGCGTTGTCTTCAAAAATATAAACATTATAACCTAACATTGTAATTAGAGCTGCAACAGGAATCAATGCTTCCCATATACTTAACTCTTTATTTGAATTTATTTTAGTGTCCATTTATTTTTTTTTGAGGATGCAATATAGAAAAAAGAGTTAGTAATGACAAAGTTGCGTGACATCAAAAATGATTTATTTTATAAGAACTTGTTATTTAGTGTCATTTGTTTTAATGATTCTAAGTATAATTTTATTTTCCTCTGTATTGTTGTTAAAAAAGCAAATTTTGTTTTTACTTAAAAGTGAAAATAATTATCTCTTTCTAAATGTCTCTTTGATAATATCATTAGGGAAGACTATGGGGCTTTCGTGACCATTTTTTCCTACTGTTGATACTCCAAAAAAATAATTATCAATAACAATACCTTCTAATTCGAAATTATCAATATTGCCAACAAATCGGCTAAATTCCCATTGTGGAGAAGTTGTTAATCTCCAATATATTTTGTAGCCTAATATACTAGTGTCTGAATTTTTTTCCCAACGTAGTTTTACATTTGGTTTTACAATTCCACCAATTAAAACATTTTTTGGAGCAGGAGGAGACCAAGCAAGAGCTGCTAAATTAATAGCATTCACAGCAGTTAGTTTTTTTACATATTCAAAATTAACACCTTCTAAAACATCTCCATATTTTATTCCGTTTTCTTCTCTGATATTTTGATGTTGACGATTATAATTTTCATGTGCTTCGATTATCCGAATACCTGCAAAACCTAAATCATTAAAAGGTCTGTGATGACCACCTCTTCCAAATCGATCTAATCGATATATCATCATTGGGTTCATTTCGGGCATATAAGTTTTAGTTGTTCTTTCAATATATCGAGCTAATTGTCTAGAAATACCGTCAACTTCACCTCCATAAAAGCGTCTCATATTACGTTCTTTTTCGGTTTCAGTTGTGGATGTTGGTTCTGAAAATATTCTAAAAGTTCTATTGTCAATTACTCCATCAATTCCTTCAATATTACCAATCATATCATTATTTAAAACGCCTATAATTTCCCAGTTTTTATTTTTCGCATAATTAGCTAGCCCTTTTCCTCCAAATAGTCCTTGTTCTTCTCCAGAAAGACCTACGTAAATAATACTGTTTTCAAATTTATGTTTAGATAAAACTCGTGCAGCTTCAATTGTTCCAGCCATTCCAGAGGCATTGTCATTTGCACCAGGAGCGTCAGTAGTAAAGTCCATTGTGTCTGAATTTCGACTATCAATGTCACCACTCATTATAATATATCGATTTGGGTATTTTGTTCCTTTTTGTATCGCAACTACATTTACAATCCAAGTATCTTTTGGAACGCGTTCTCCATCATTAGTTGTTACAAAATCTTTTTGATAAAATACGTCTAAGCAATTTTTGCATTCTTTTGAGATTGTTTCAAATTCAGATTTAATCCATCTTCTAGCTGCTCCAATTCCTCTTGTTTTAGAGATAGTATCGCTAAATGTGTTTCTTGTGCCAAAATTTGTTAATGTTGTAATGTCTTTTTGTATTCTTTCAGATGATATTTGGTTGATGATGTCGTAAATTCTAGAGTCGGTTTGTGTAAATCCTAAAAGAAAATAGAATAAAGTTAAAATTAAAAGGGATTTTTTCATTTTTAGTCTTTCTTTCAAAGGTAAAAAAAATCCAACTACATATTCTGTAATTGGATTTTATCACAAATTTGCTTTTATTTATTATAAAATGTGTAATTCTTTCATGCAATCTTTCATCATACTATACGTTCTTTCAATGTTATTGTCTAAACCAACTGAAAAGCGTATTAAACCATCGGTTAATCCCATTTCTACTTGTTCTTCTAGTGGAATTTCAGAAGAAGTAGATGTTCCAGGTGCGCTAAATAATGTTTTGTAAAACCCTAAGCTAACTGCTAAATATCCTAAGTTACGTTCCTGCATTAATTCCATTAATTCATTAGCCTTATTTAAAGAACCCACATCAATAGTCATCATTCCTCCAAAACCATATTCTGGATTTATCATGTTTTTATATATTTCATGACTAGGATGACTTTTTAATCCAGGATAGACTGTTTTAATTCCGTCTTTTTCAAATTTTTCGGCTAAATAAGCTGCATTAGTACTATGTTGTTTGATGCGTAAGTGTAATGTTCTTAGGTTTTTCATTATACTAGCGCTACGCATACTGTCCATTGTTGGACCTAATAGCATACTTGCTCCAGAATTTACATTTTTTAAGTCATTTATAAAGTCTTGTGAAGCACAAATTACTCCGCCTACAGTATCACTACTGCCATTTATATATTTTGTTAAGCTGTGAATTACAATGTCAGCACCTAGTTTAATTGGAGAAACAGATAATGGTGAAAAGGTATTATCGACTACTAATTTTAAATTGTGCTTTTTTGCAATTTTAGATAAACCAGTTAAATCTGCCACTTCTAATAATGGGTTACTTACAGTTTCACAATATAGAACCTTTGTGTTTGGTGTTATTGAAGCTTCTACTGTTTCAAGTTTTGTAATATCTACAAAAGTGGTTTTGATTCCCATTCTTGGAGCAAAATTCTTAAGAAAAGCGTATGTTCCTCCATAAATAGTTCTACTAGAAACGATATGATCTCCATTTTCACATAATTGTAATAGAGTAGGGGTAATAGCTCCCATTCCAGATGCAGAAACGTTTGCAGATTCTGTTCCTTCCATTGCTGCAAGAGCTTTGTCTAAATATAAATTACTAGGAGATGAGTGTCTGGAATATAAATAACAGCCTTCTGCGTTACCTTCAAAAGTATCAAACATTGTTTTTGCAGAAAGGAATGTATAAGTTGAAGAATCAGATATAGAAGGATTTACTCCTCCAAATTCTCCAAAATATTGTAAATCTTGTATTTTGTCAGCGGGATTAAATGAATTCATGATTTTGATTTTAGGTTTATAAATCAAATATCATTATTCGGCTTCATATTTTCAACATAATTACTAAAAAACAGTTTTTAATTCTTTATATTTTGTTTTTATTAGATTTTTATTCTTAATTATTGTAATTTTGTCAAAAACAAACAAAAATGAAGTTAGATAAAATTGATGAGAAATTATTAGAATTATTACAAGAAGATACAAAAAAGACAACAAAAGAATTGTCTTTAAAATTGAATCTGTCTGTAACAGCGGTCTATGAAAGAATTAAAAAATTAGAACGTGAGAAGGTTATAAGTAAATATGTTGCTGTTTTAGATAAAGCAAAGATAGAAAAAAACTTTGTTGTTTTTTGTCATGTGAGATTAACACAGCATAATATAGATCTTATTTCGCAATTTGAAAAAGAGGTTGTTAAATTAGATGAGGTATTAGAATGTTTTCATGTAAGTGGAGATTATGACTATATTTTGAAAATCTTTGTAAAAGATATGGAAGCATATCGGGAATTTATGGTTACCAAGTTAACAACTATTCAGCACATTGGAAGTACTCATAGTACGTTTATGATTAGTGAAGTTAAAAATACAACATCATTTAGACTAAATAAATAATTCTGTATATTAGTTATTATTAACATAAATAACAAACGTATCATGAAAAGTAAATTACTAAACATTTCAGAAATTAAAGTTTTAACTAGAGAAAACTAAAAACAAATTTTTGCTAGAATTTCTGATTCTATAAATTTGTCAAAATGTGGATGTTCTTGTAGTGGATTAGTAACAGGCCTTTTTATTGTAGTAAATACTTTGCATGTCCTCAAGTATATACTTGTTAAGATAAATTTATTGTATTGTTTATTATATAATATATTTAGGTAATTGATCTGTCCTAAATATTCAATACAGATTATTATATAAAAATAATTAATTAAACACTTGTGAAAATGTTTTACAAGTGTTTTTTAGTTTAATTTGGTTATTATTTTTTATATTTGATAATATTTTAACACAAATAGATAAAATTATGAAATCAAAATTATTAAGTATCTCAGAAATTAAAGTTCTAACTAGGGAAAATCAAAAACAAATTTTTGGAGGCATTTTGGAACCTGTAGACTTGTCAAAATGTGGATGTTCTTGTAGTGGATCAGTAACAGGACCTTTTTACTGTCGTAGACATATATATTGTCCGCAAGTTTATACATGTAACGAGTAAATGTCCTTAGATTAATTTTGAAATTGTTTTATTTTTTAAATAAATAATAATTATGTGTATTAAAATTTTTATATTAGACGTTATTTTAACACAAAAACAAACAAAATTATGAAAAGCAGATTATTAAGTATTTCAGGAATTACTAAATTGACTAGAAAAAATCAAAAACAAATTTTAGGAGGGATTTCTGGTCCTGTAGATTTATCAAAATGTGGATGTGATTGCGCAGGTTCTGTAACTGGACCATTTTATTGTAGTCAATATATTGGTTGTCCTCAAGTTTATACATGTAAAGACGAACAAGAAATGTAATTAACAAACGAATGTTTTGTATGAAACCATCTAATTTAAATTAGATGGTTTTTTTGTAAAGTATTTTTTACATATTAAAAGGGAAAATATGAATATTTAATTTGTTTGGTTATTATTTTTTTCTATATTTGATAGAATTTTAACACAAAAACAAACTAAATTATGAAAGCTAAATTTTTGAACATTTCAGGAATAGAAGTATTATCAAGAGAAAACATGAAGCAAATTAAAGGACAAGCTAAATTGGATTTTTCAAAATGTGGATGTGATTGCAGAGGTTCTGTAACAGGTCCAGATTATTGTAGAATTTATTTTGCATGTGCTCAAGTGTATACTTGTCAAGAAGAAATGTAATTTCTAGAAATAAATTTTAAAAGTAGCCTTGATTATTTCAAGGCTATTTTTTTGTTCTTTGTAAGGAATTATTTGAATAAGAAAAAGTGTTATATTTTCAAAATAAACTAAAGTCGTGTAAACTTAATTCCTTAATTTTGTACCACAATTTATTTAAACACAACATTAATAAAGATAAATACTATGAGTTCATTTGACGTAGTTATTATAGGTTCAGGTCCAGGAGGATATGTTTCAGCAATTCGTTGCGCTCAACTAGGGTTGAAAACAGCTATCATTGAAAAATATTCTACACTTGGAGGTACATGTTTAAATGTAGGATGTATTCCTTCTAAAGCATTATTGGCTTCATCACATCATTATCAAGAATTACAACATTTTGCTGATCACGGAATAGAAGTTTCTGGTGAGGTTAAAGTAAATCTGGAAAAAATGATTGCTCGTAAACAAGCGGTAGTTGATCAAACCTCTGGTGGGGTCAAATATTTAATGGATAAGAATAATATTACTGTTTTTGAAGGGATTGGTTCATTTGAAGATGCTACACATGTGAAAGTGTCTAAAAATGATGGAGCGTCTGAAATAATTGAATCTAAAAATATAATTATAGCAACAGGTTCAAAACCATCTTCTTTGCCATTTATTACATTAGATAAAGAACGAGTAATCACATCTACTGAAGCTTTAAAGTTGCCAGAAGTGCCAAAACACTTAGTGATTATTGGAGGAGGAGTTATTGGTATTGAGTTGGGCCAAGTGTATTTAAGATTGGGAGCTCAAGTTTCTGTGGTAGAGTATATGGATAGAATTATACCAGGAATGGATGCTGCTTTATCGAAAGAATTGACAAAAGTGCTGAAAAAACAAGGAATGAAATTTTATACTTCTCATAAAGTTCAATCTGTTGATAGGAATGGAGATGTTGTAACAGTAAAAGCGGAAAATACAAAAGGAGAAGTAATCACTTTAGAAGGAGATTATTCATTAGTTTCTGTTGGTCGTCGTCCTTATACTGATGGATTAAATGCTGATAAAGCTGGTGTTAAAATTTCTGATAGAGGAGTTGTTGAAGTAAATGATCATTTGCAAACAAATGTGTCAAATATTTATGCAATAGGTGATGTAGTTAGAGGAGCAATGTTAGCTCATAAGGCAGAAGAAGAAGGTGTTATGGTAGCTGAGATTTTAGCAGGTCAAAAACCTCATATTGATTATAATTTAATTCCAGGTGTGGTTTATACATGGCCAGAGGTTGCTGCTGTTGGTAAAACAGAAGAGCAATTGAAAACAGAAGGAGTTGCTTATAAAAGCGGAAGTTTTCCATTTAAAGCATTAGGAAGAGCTAGAGCAGGTGGAGATGTTGATGGTTTTGTGAAGATTTTGGCAGATGCTAAGACAGATGAAGTTTTAGGAGTTCATATGATAGGCGCTCGTTGTGCAGACCTAATTGCAGAAGCAGTAACTGCAATGGAGTTTAGAGCAAGTGCGGAAGATATTTCAAGAATGAGTCATGCACATCCTACATTTGCAGAAGCGATTAAAGAAGCAGCATTAGCTGCAACAGATAATAGACCACTACATGTTTAGTTTTAAGCTTTTTGGTATGTAGTAAAAATAGAAAAACCGAGAAAATGATATTCTCGGTTTTTTTATGTAATGATATTTTAAGTTAGGGTGAAGATATAAAAAAAAGTCGCAATAATATTGCGACTTTTTTATGAGACAGAAATAGAAGATTATCTTCTTCTTTTTTCTTTGATTTTTGCTTTTTTACCAGTAAGTTCTCTGAAGTAGAATATACGAGCTCTACGAACTTTACCTCTTTGGTTAACTTCAACTTTTTGTAAAGCTGGCATGTTCACTGGGAAGATACGCTCTACACCAACAGCTCCAGACATTTTACGAATTGTAAAAGTTTCAGTTAATCCTGCACCTCTTTTTTGGATTACTACACCTTTGAAGAACTGAGTTCTAGTTTTTTCACCCTCTTTGATTTCATAATACACAGTAATTGTGTCTCCAGCATTAAATTCTGGGAAATCTTTTTTTGTTACAAATTCGTTTTGTACGAAATCTACTAAATTAGCCATTTTGAATAAAATAATTGTTTGATTTAGAGCAACATACACGTCTATCGCTAGAGGTTGGTCCAAATATGGCTGCAAAATTATAAAATAATTATGAATTATAAACCATAAAAAAAGATTATTTACTTTAATAAGATATAATTATGATTGTAAAGACGTAATTATGATTGTAAAGACGTAATTGTTATTCATTTAATAAATCGGGCCTTCTGTTTTTTGTGTGTTCGTATGCCTTTTGTTCACGCCATTCTTCAATTTTAGGAAAATTACCACTTAAAAGAATCTCAGGAACTTTCCAACCTTTGTAATCTGCTGGTCTAGTGTAGATAGGTGGAGATAATAAATTATCTTGAAAACTATCTGTTAATGCCGATGTTTCATTGTTTAATACTCCAGGAATTAAACGGATAACGCTATCGCAAAGTATTGCTGCTCCTAATTCGCCACCACTTAAAACATAATCACCAATTGAAATTTCTCTTGTAATGAAATGATCACGTACTCGTTGATCTACACCTTTGTAATGTCCGCATAGAATAATAATATTTTTTAACAATGACATTCCATTTGCAATACTTTGATTAAGCGTTTCTCCATCAGGTGTCATGTAAATAATTTCATCATATTCGCGCTCATTCTTTAATTTAGTAATACAATCGTCTATTGGTTGTATATTCATAACCATTCCAGCTCCACCTCCAAATTGATAATCATCGACACTTTTTTGTTTGTTAGTAGTGTAATCCCTTAAGTTGTGAAAATGCACTTCTACTAGTCCTTTTTCAATAGCTCTTTTCAGAATAGAAGCTTCAAATGGACTTTTAATTAATTCAGGTAAAACAGTTATGATGTCAATGCGCATTTTTACTTTTATTAGAAGTTTAGTTTTTCAAGTATGAGTATAAGGTGCAAATTTAGTTAACTTTAAATCTGAAACAAAATTAAACTCTAAACTGTATTGTCGTTTTCATCAAAAATACTTTCATTTTGAATCATTGTTTTATGGGAATAGCTTCATTAGTTCTTTTTATAAACTTTTGATTAGGATCAAAATATAAATACAGCGGTTTTTTATCTAAAATTATTTTAAAGTCAAGATTGTTTTTAAATAATGCTGTTTGTATTGTTTTTTCGCTTCCATCTATAAAATGAAAGAATATTTCAACATTGTCATTAAAAAATGTTTTAGATATATTGCCCTTACCGTCTTCATAAAATTTATTTGCAATAATTTCAAAAGATACTTCGTAAAGACCCTTTTTCTCTTTTACAATTATGTCTTTGGTTTGAAAATCGTAAATAGTAATTTTCTTGAACAAATCATCGATTTTTGGGTGCAAATTTTTGTCAGTAATTGCATATAATTCATTAATAAAATCTGTAGAAATAGGATTTAAGTTTGGATAGGTGTTTTTTTCTAGGAAGTTTTGTAACGCTAAATTTATTTTTTGTTCTCCTATTATTTCGCTAAGTTGATACATAATAACCAACCCTTTTGAATAATTAATATGCGTATCATAATGATTTACTTTGTATAATGGCTGTTCTATAGTGAAACTTCTTTCATCAAGATAGATTCCTAAGTGTAAGTCGACATTTTCTAAAACTCTTTTTTTACCATACATTTTTTTTACCAACATCAATTCGGTATACATGGCTAATGTTTCTGTTAGCATCGTATAACCTTCTCTATCGTCAGGATTAATTTGATTATTTCCCCACCAAATATGGGATAATTCGTGGCCGGCTAATTCGTTAATAACATCTTGTTGTTTGTCTGCTTTTATATTAGTATGAAATACTATGTCTTCTGTCATAAAGGTGCTTCCTGGATAAGCTGTAGCGGCAAAACCTTTAGTAAAAGCGGAAACTTCAGCAAAACGAATTGTTTTAAAAGGATATTCTTTAAAATTGGTTTCACAATAATCTAATGTTAACTCAATATTTTTAAGTAAATGTTCTACATTTTCATAATGTGATGGATGATAATAAATTTCAATTTTTTTACCATTATGAGTTGTTGTTTTTGTGGCATATTTAGCTGAAGAAACTGCAAAACGAAAAGGAATAGGAGAAGTTGTTTCGTAAATAAAATAATTTCGTCCCTTATCTTTCCATTGTTTGATTAGTTCTCCTACACCAATAGCTGTTTGATTTCCTTCGGTAGAAATAGTCATTTTTAAGTTAATAAAATCATCAACTAGAGTCTTTGCTTCATCAAGTTTACGAATTGTAGTAGCATTTTGAAGCTGGAATTTTTTTCTATCTTCTTCTTTTTCTATTTCGTTTTTAGATAAATATCCAAATTGCGGATAATATCTGCTGATTCGCATAAAAGAACCATTTTCTACGATTGAATTAAAGGATTTGTGTCCATTAACAGGAACCCATTGGTAATTTAAAATAAAATAAAAATGGGCCTTTTCATTTGGTAATAAGGGTTGTTTTAAGTTTAATATTTCATATTGTTTTGTAGTATTATATACTTCGTTATTATGATTTAAAGTTGCTTTTTTAATAGTGAAACCTTCTTCAAAATTTATCAAAATTTGAAAAATAGGTTGTTCAGTTTTGTTTTGAAGAGTATAAGTTCCATTTATTTCATAGTTATTTTGAAGTGGAAATAAAGCTATATTAGTAACGACATCTGTAATAGATGGTTGAGGAATGTTTTCAAATTTGCGATATTTTCTTTCATAGTTAGCTTGTTCTTCTAGTTTCGTTTTTGGATTTTCAAATACATAGCCATTTGTAAAAATTATACCAGAAATATAAGCTACTGGAAGTAAGAGTAGAAATAAAATTAATGAAGTAAACTTTAATTTTATTCTTTTTGTTTTTAGGTTAAGTATAAAAAAGATTAGTATAATGGCTAAACCAAATAGATTGCGCCAACAAAATGCAGAAAAGTAAGTTCCATATTCATTCATGTCACTATAAATTCCTTTGAAAGGCAATTGAAAACGAAGTAATGGATGAATTAAAATTGATTTTCCAACAGGAGTTGCAGTAAGAAGAATAAAAACTGATGAAATAGTAAGTCCAATATATTTGTTGTTAATCCATTTTTGAATGATACAAATAAGTCCAGCACTTAAAATTAAAGGGAAACTAACAAATATATATATACCTAAATAAGCTTGCCAATCAAAGTATGGATAAGTGTACAAGAATTGGAAAGTTACACCTAATAAAAGCATTAATGTGCTTAAAAACACTATGATTATTGATAATGAGAGCCATTTAGACAGAAAAATTGTGGTTTCATTTAGAGGAGTTGTATTTTCAATAAGATGAAAATTACTATTTCTGCTTCTCCAAATAATTTCATGAGCATAAAAAAGAATAACTATTAAACCCAGAAGGGGGAATGTGTCAATAATTGCATTAGCCATTAATCCAGATGATGCATATTTTTGAGGTAAACGAATTCCTTTTTCAATAGCATCATAGATTTCCATAGAAACACTAAATAACAATCCAAAACATATTAAAATGAAAGGAATTCCTTTAGTGATATATGTTAAGTCTAAATGTACGAAAGACAGCAGTTTTTTTAGTGTGTTTCTTTTATTAAAGATTGGGGATATAGGTTTTAATGGAATAGTTTTATTTGTATTAGTGTCATTTAATTTTAACGTGTCTTTTCTGGTTCTCTTTTCAGAGTTGCTAAATGAAAATAGTTTAAAAGCAATAAGTAAAAAGAGTAGTGAAATTCCAATAACGCCTAATCTGTTTATTAAAAATAAATCAGTTGGAAATAATAAATCAGTATTTTTTTGAAGAATTGAGTAATGATTTGTTTGCGAAAAGAAGCCAGAAAGTCCAAAAGGATCTAAAATAGCAGAAATTCTCATGGCTTCTTTTGATTGTGGCATTGATTTAGCCATTAAAGGTGAGCCAGAAAAGAGTAACATTACCATGTATAAGATGTAAATGAACAAACCAGAAATGTAAGTTGTTAATTTATTTTGGGTTATCCAACTAACGCTGCAAATTACAGCACTGCAAAATAGAGTATTAATAAAGCCAAACAATAAAAAAGGTAAAAGATAAAATAATAGAACGAAATTAGAATAATTAGATTCGTTTAATTTTAACGATTGACCTATTCCAAAACCTAATATAACAAGAATAAGAAAGAAGACGCTTAATCCAAAAATTAGAAAAAAACGATTCCATAAGTAACTTGTTTTTGTTATAGGTGTTGCATATAATATCAAACTAAAGTTGGCTTCTTTCTCTTTAAATAAAATTTGTGAAGCTAAAAGAGTTGTAAAAAGTATGGATAAGAGACTTAGAAAACCTATCATATAAGCAATTGTATATGATGAGTTTTTATAGATATCAGGGCTAAGTGAAATTGAAAAAGTAGAACCAGTAAGTATTCCTATTCCAATTAAAAAAACGATTACTATATAGAATCCTATTTTCTTAAAATAAGATTGTAATTCAAAATATAATAAGGTATTCATGTGATTATTTATTTTGATTTAGAATGGAAAAATAGACGTCTTCAAGATTAGGTCGAATTAATTCAAAACTGTCATCTGGTTTGTTTTTAGCTCTTACATGAATAGTAGATTTGCCCATGTTTAACTGAGTTAAAATAACATTATGTTTTTGTTCATATTCGAGAATTTCTTTCTTGTCAATTGTTTTTTGCCATAATTGTCCGTTTAGAACTTCAATAAAATCATTTGGTTTGCCTTGAGCTAAAACAGTTCCTTTTTCAATAATTGCCATTTGTGTACAAAGATTTTTCACATCTTCTACTAAATGAGTTGAGAGAATAATAATAATATCTTCACCTATTTCATTTAGTAAATTATTGAAACGATTTCGTTCTTCAGGGTCAAGTCCTGCTGTTGGTTCATCAACAATAATAAGTTGTGGGTTTCCTAATAAAGCCTGTGCAATACCAAATCGCTGACGCATTCCTCCAGAAAAAGTATGTACTTCTTTATTTCTATGTGAAGTAAGATTTACTTTTTCTAATAAAATGTTTACTTGTTCTTTTCGCTCATTTTTATTAGTTAATCCTTTTAAGATAGCAATGTGATTTAATAAATCTGTAGCATTAATTTTTGGGTAAACGCCAAAATCTTGAGGCAAAAAACCCAATTGCCTTTTAATAAAAGAAGGGTCTTTGATAATATCTACATTGTTAAATAAAATAGAACCACTATCTGGACTTTGTAAACCTGCAATAGTTTTCATTAAGGAAGATTTTCCAGCTCCATTTGGTCCTAATAATCCAAACATTCCATTTGTTATATCAAGCGATATGTTGTTAGTAGCTGTGACTCCATTTTTATATGTTTTTTGGAGATTTTTAATTTTTAAACGGTTCATTTTTGATTGATTTTGATGATTTTTATTTTTAAATTTTAAACAAAAGAATTCCTGTCGACGGTTTTTTGTCGAAAAAAATAGAATTATTTTAAGTAGTAATTATTCTGTAACGAATTCCAAAATATCACCTGGTTGACATTCTAGAACTTTGCAAATAGCTTCTAAAGTTTCAAAGCGAATACCTTTCGCTTTTCCTGTTTTTAGAATGGATAAATTGGCTTGAGTTATTCCAAGTTTTTCTGCCAACTCTTTACTTTGCATTTTACGTTTAGCTAGCATAACATCAATGTTTACAATAATTGGCATATCTAAATAATTAAGTCTTGATCAGTTTGTAAATTTACACCTTGTTGGAAAATAGCTGCAATAAAAAAAGCAAAAATTCCAATGATGGCATGAGCAACTATCATAGCTAAATAAGGAAAATCTTCTTTGGGTTGTATACTTATAATTCCAAAAACAATAGGAGCTATTAGAAGATTAGTTATGTAAAATGCTTTCAAATGAAAAACTCCTTTACACGTAAAAAGTTTTGTCTGTTTGAATGCTTTAAAAACATTACTTAAACCAAAGAAAAACAGACTGTAAAAAGCTAGTGTGACAACCATTTCAATGATGTAAGCAAGATTATATTCGCTACCTAAAATAAAATTCTTATTAGTAAATGGATAGCATACAGCAAAACGATTGTTTTCTAATATCCTTAAAGCAGTTGTTTTTAAGCTAGTTACAATAATAATGTAAAGAGTAGTTGCAAAATAAAAAAGTGAAATTATTCTTACTAAGTAGAATAAAAATGCAGAAATGATTCTAGTAGTTTTCATAAAACGAATAAATTATTACTGTAAATATATAAATAATTATTGTTTTACGATAATTAATCGCTTTTTTTATGAAATTATTTTTTAGAGCATTTTAAACTATACATCATTGGGATTCTATTTTCTAAATGTTTTATTCTGAATTTTCTAGGTTCAAACTCAACTGTTTCGTTGAAACAATCGTAATTGGAATAATCATATTCATTAAAATGTTCTATTTGTAAACCATTTTTTAATAAGGCTTGAAATACTTCTGAAAGAGAATGATTCCAACCTATATAATTGGTGGTAATTTCAGCTTTTTTGTTGGCATATGTTCCAGTGTATTCTTCAATTATAGGTTGCTCATTGTGATAATGGTACTGAATTTTGGTAAAATTGTCATCAAACATCCACAAAACGGGATGAAATTCTACAAAAACAAATTTTCCATTGGGTTTCAAAGCTCCAGAAATAACTTCTGCCCATTTATCTAAATCAGGTAGCCAACCAATTGTTCCATAACTGGTATAAACGATATCAAATTTCTCTTTTAAATGTTTTAAAGTTTCATAAACATCACAACAAATAAAAGAAGCATCTAATCTTAATTGGTTATTTAATTCTCTTGCTTTTTCAATAGCTTTGTCTGATAAATCTATTCCTGTAACTTTGGCTCCTAGTCTAGTTAAAGAAAGAGAATCTTGACCAAAATGGCATTGTAAATGCAAAATATTTTTTCCTTTGATATTTTCAAGTAGTGTTATGTCTATTTCTGGAAGAGAGTTTTTACCTTTTAGAAAATTTTCCATATCGTAAAATTGAGAATCAATATGAAAAGGAACTTTATTATTCCATGTTTTTTTATTGATTTCAATGTAATTTTCAACTTTCATCTGTGTTTATATTAAGGTCTTAAATGATTTTTCAATTTACAAAAAAAAACAGATAACCAAAGATATGTTTTTAGTCATCTGTTTTTATTGAAAATTTTGTCTTAAAACTATGGATTAGTTGACCATAATGATGCGCTTTTTAACATGGCTCTTCTAGGTAATTGTAAACTTGTTACAATTAGTTCAGCAAAATCGTCAGGTTGTAAAACAGTCTCTGTAGAATCTTTACTCGCAATTCCTAGTTCAATTGACATATCTGAAGCAATAGTACTTGGTGTTAATGTGCAAACTCTAATGTTATTTTTGCGTACTTCTTTCATTAATGATTCAGACATGCCTATAACTGCAAATTTTGAAGCAGAATAAGCAGATGTGTTAGGGTTTCCACTTAAACCAGCAGTTGAAGAAATATTAATAATGTCTCCTTGGTTTTTTTCAATTAAAAAAGGAAGTACTTCTTTGGTTACATAATACATTCCCATAACATTAGTCTGTATGATTTCGTTCCATTTACTTACTTCCATGTCATTAAATGATCCAAAAGCGGCAATTCCTGCATTATTAACTAGAATATCTACAGAACCAAGAACGCTAATAATTTTTTTAATTCCATTTTTAACCTCTTCATAATTACTTACATCAAATATTGCATAGGTTGCATTTACACCTAGAGCTTTTAATTCTGAAACAGTTTCTAATAATGTTTGTTCATGTCGTCCTGTGATGGCAACATCTATCCCTTCTTTTGCAAAAGCAATAGCAGTTGCTTTTCCTAAGCCTCTACTTCCTCCAGTTATAATTGCTTTTTTTCCTTTTAATTTTCCCATTTTAGTAATTTTATTTGGGGTAAAATTAAGTATTTAGCAGTTAATAGATCGGATTGTAGTTTAATTTTAAAATAATTTTATGATTGAAAAGGATATGCGATTTAAAAATTGAAGTTTATCTGGTTTTAAAATAAAGAATAAAATACTTTTAAAAATGTATTCAATTTATAAGTTTTAGGGTAATTTTTTTTCTCTAATAAAATCACTAATTTTGTGACATATAATTTAAATTCAATAAAATGCAAGACGGAATTTACGCAAAGTTTAATACTCCAAAAGGGAGTATTTTAGTAAAGCTAACACATGATAAAACCCCAGGAACTGTAGGTAATTTTGTAGGACTAGCAGAAGGACAGTTAGAGAATAAAGCAAAATCAATGGGAACACCATATTACAACGGATTGAAATTTCACCGTGTAATTCCTGATTTTATGATTCAAGGAGGTTGTCCATTAGGAACAGGAACAGGAGATGCAGGGTATAAATTTGATGATGAGTTTCATCCAGAATTAAAGCACGATAGACCAGGTGTGTTGTCAATGGCAAATGCAGGTCCTGGTACAAATGGATCTCAATTTTTTATTACACACGTTGAAACAGGATGGTTAGATGGTAAACATACTGTTTTTGGACATGTTGTTGAAGGACAAGATGTAGTTGATGCTGTTGCTCAAAATGATGTGATTGAATCTATAGAGATTGTTAGAGTTGGTGATGAAGCTAAAAACTGGAATGCAATTGAAGCATTTAGAACTTTTGAAGGATCTAGAGAAAAAAGGTTGGCTGATCAAAAAAGGTTGGCTGAAGAAGCATTAGAGAAATTAGCAGCAGGTTTTCAAAAAACTGAAAGTGGATTACGTTATCAAATTATTCAAAAAGGAAATGGTACTCAAGCAGAGAAAGGAAAAAAAGTATCTGTTCACTATCAAGGTGCATTAGAAAATGGACAAGTTTTTGATTCTTCATATAAAAGAAAACAACCTATTGATTTTCAATTAGGAGTTGGACAAGTTATTGAAGGTTGGGACGAAGGTATTGCTTTGTTAAAAGTAGGAGATAAAGCACGTTTTGTTATTCCATCATATTTAGGATATGGTTCACGTGGAGCAGGAGGAGTTATTCCACCAGATGCAACTTTAGTGTTTGATGTTGAATTAATGGATGTAAAATAAATTTATTATACTAAATTCGTTAAACCGCCTTTTAGGCGGTTTTTTTTGTTTTTATACTGCATTTGTTCTAGAAAAATAACGCAAAAAATATGTAAAACTCTTTTTTTTATAGAGTTATATAAATTTTATTTTTTATTTTAACGTTTTATTATGATTTTATTGTGAGTTTTTTCCGTAAAAAAATACTAAATTCGACATCAGTTATTTGCAAATAAACTAAAAATTAAAATTAACTTTAAAAAACAAAAACATGAAGAATCAAAATTTGAAAAAGCCATTTTTCGCAAATTTTTTAGAAAGCCAATTGACTAAAGAAGAGTCAAATGAAGTACAAGGTGGAGCAAAAGTTACTTCTATTTTAGAAGATGTAGCTCATACTTTAAAATATCCTTCAGATTCTGATGATGATACTACTACTCCATTATCAGACCAAGTTCATACAATGAAGCACCCTTCAGATTCTGATGATGGTGGACCAGTTGATTTACTTTAAAAATTATAAGAGTAACGGTTAAACCGTTACTCTTTGTTTTTTTAATTTATTAAAAACAAACAATAAATAATATGCAAATTTTTCTGATTCTAAATAAATTATTATGATTTTATGTATAAGTCATAGTAAAGATTACTATACAATTGATATTGTAATAAAACGATTAAAAGAATTAGGTGAAAGTGTTTACAGATTAAACTCAGATGATTTTTCTAGTAAATTGTCGATGTCTTATAGAAACACATCAGGTAAGCCAGTATTAGAAATAATTGATGGGACAAATCGTTTTACTTCAGATTCTATTGAAGCGGTTTGGTATAGAAAATTGTGGGGAATTACTATTCCTGAAGATTTAGATAAAACATATCAATCAATATATCTACAGGAATATAATACTATGAGAAGATTGTTTTTTGAATCTTTAAAAGATAAAGTTTGGATTAATCCAATAGATATAGACCATAGTATAGGTGAAAATAAATTTGAGCAATTAAGATTAGCTCAAAAAGCAGGACTTACTATTCCAGAAAGTGTTTTTACTAACAATGAGGAGGTAGTTAAGCATTTTTTTTATGATGTATGTGATAAGCAAGTTATTGCTAAATTACATGGTTCATTGTCTAGAAGTATGAAAGGAAATACTTCTTTTTTTCCAACAACACTTCTTGTTGAAGATCATTTGCAACAATTAAAAAATAGTTTAGAATATTGTCCAATGATTTTCCAAAAAAAGATTGAAAAACAATATGAATTAAGAATAATTTATATTGATGGTGATTTTTTTGTGGGTAAAATAAATGCAACATTGTCGGAAACAGGTAAGATAGATTGGCGAGCAACAAAAGAAAAAAATGTAGGTTGGGATGTTTATGAGCTACCAAAAAATGTTTGCTCTTCAATTACTGAGATGATGAAAAGCATGGGATTGTTTTTTGGAGCAATAGATATGATTAGACAAAAAGATGGACAATATGTTTTTTTAGAAGTAAATCCACAAGGAGAATGGGGAATGCTTCAAAGAGACTTAGGTTATCCTATAGGTGAAACAATTGCCGAAAAACTAGTGAATAGAAAAAATAATAGAAATACATAAAATAAGAAAGTGTGATTTTTTTTATTTATGGGAATTCTGTTTTCTAATAAAATTTGATAATTTTTTAATTTAAGATATATGAAAAAAGTATTGATTATTACCCATACTAGGGATAATGAATGCATAACCGTTATTTCTAATAAGATTAAAGAGATGGGAGGATATCCTATTCGCTTTAATGTAGACGAGTATCCTACTAAATATTCATTAAGTTCTTGTTATGAGGATAAACAATGGAAAGTTTTTTTAGATTATGAAGGACATAGAGAATCTATACATGATATTGAAGCTTTGTGGTATAGAAGAAGTCATCATTTAGCTCAAGGATTAAACTCTATTCTTGAAGGAGAATATTTAAGTAGTGTTCATGGGGAAGTTCGGGTTACGTTGTATGGTATGCTAGAAAGCTTGAATTGTTTCCAAATAGGAAAATATAGCTCTTATAGACGATTAGATAGTAAAGAAGAACAAATGAAAATAGCTTCATCTTTAGGTCTGCTTGTTCCTGAAACATGTATAACAAATAGTCCAGAAGAAGCTAAAAGATTTGTGAAAGCACATCCAAATGGAGCTATTGCTAAGATGCAAAGTTCTTTTGCTATTTATCAAGATGGTTTAGAGAATGTTGTTTTTACAAATATAATTAAAGAAGAAGATTTAGAATCAATAGATACTCTTCAATATTGTCCAATGCAATTTCAGGAGAAATTAGAAAAAGCAGTTGAGTTAAGAATTACTATTGTAGGAGATGAAGTTTTTGCCTTTGCAGTAGACTCTCAAAAATTATCAAATGCAAAAGTAGATTGGAGAAGAGAAGGAACTACATTGTTGAATGATTGGGTTCCTTATGAATTACCATCAGATATTGAAAATAAATTGTTAGAGTTGATGGATGTTTATCAAATAAATTACGGTGCGATAGATATTATTGTAACGCCTGATGGTCAACATTATTTCTTAGAGATTAATTCAGCAGGTGAGTTTTATTGGCTAGATTTATTAGTTGATGGAGCTATAACAACTCAGTTAAGTAAGGTGTTGTTAGGAGAGAAGCCTAGACGTTATAAGCCAGTTTTAGAAACGGCTGTTTATTAATTTAGTCATTATATAAAGAGAGAAAACCACTTATTAATTCTTTTAACAAGTGGTTTTTGTATATAAAAGATGGTATTATTTTTGATTTTGTATTTTTACCAATATTATTTAATTTATGAAACGTTTATATTCTTCTTTTTTTCTTCTTTTTTCTTTAATTACATTTAGTCAAATCCAACACTGTGGTTATGATTTCACATCGTATATAGTAGTAAATGTGCATGAAAATGGTAAGACGGAAAATGAAAAAGATTTGAAAATAACAATTGTTAATGAAAACGAAATTGAAGTTATTAATATAAACAATATGTATAGTTGGAATAATAGCAATCAGCCTCTTACTTTTAAACAAAATTATTTGATTAATAAAGAAGAAGAAAAAGATCGTTATTTTTTTCCATATGCAAAGGATAATTATTTTATTTCTGTGAGTAATACATTTCCTGCTAGCACTTTTAGTATAAAAATTGAAGATGTTTCAGGAATATTTAAAACTCAAATAATTCCGTTGCAGAGTTATAATATGTATATTTTGTGTTCTAGCGAAAACGAAAAACAATCACGTCAATTTGGTCCAAGAACGAATAGACCTATTGAGGTTATCTTGGAAAGAAAATAAAGCTTATTTTTTTATTATTCACTGAAATAAATTACTTCCATTTAATATTGCAACCAATACTAGGTTTTTGAGGTTCAACTACTTTTCTGTTATAAATAATGGCATCAATAGCATTTCTTAAATCACTTCCACTTACAGGAATTGCATTTGCTGGACGAGAGTCGTCTAACTGTCCTCTATAAACTAATTGATCACGGTTGTCAAACAAATAAAAATCTGGAGTGCAGGCAGCATTATAAGCTTTAGCTACTTCTTGAGTTTCATCAAAGAGATAAGGAAAATCTATTTTATTTTCTAAAGCAAAATCAGCCATTTTTTCTGGTGAATCTTGTGGATATTTTATAATATCATTACTTGAAATAGCAACAATTCCTAATCCTTGTACACGATAATCATTGGAAATCATGACAATTTCATCAATTACATGAAGTACAAACGGGCAGTGATTGCAAATAAACATAACAAGAGTCCCTTTATTTCCTCTACATTCATCAAAATTAAAATTTGTATTAAAATTAGTAGCAGGTAATAAAAAATCAGGAGCTTTTGTTCCTAATGGTAACATGTTTGAAGGTGTTTGTGCCATGATGAGGTTTGTTTTAAGGATATAGACTTTAAAATGTTACATCTATATTAGTTATACGTTATAAAACCTAAATATGTTACAGAATGTTTGAAAATTCTTATTTTTGAAAAAAAACAAAAAACATGAAACCAGAAATTACTTGGAACGATTTTGAAAAAATAGATATAAGAGTAGGAACAATCATTGAAGTTAACGATTTTCCTAAAGCTAGAAAACCAGCATATCAGTTGCAAATTGATTTTGGAGTCGAAATAGGGATTAAAAAATCATCTGCTCAAATAACAGATCATTATAAGAAAGAAGATTTAGTAGGGAAACAAATTATTGCAGTTGTCAATTTTCCTAGAAAACAAATCGGAAATTTTATGAGCGAATGCTTGGTATTAGGACTATTAGGAGAAACTAATGATGTTGTGTTGCTTTCTCCAAATTTTAAAGTAGAAAATGGTCAAAGAATGGCATAAAAAAAGCCTGAAATAAATTATTTCAGGCTTTCGTATTTTTAAAGTATGCGATTAAATATCGTCAAAACTTACATTTGTGAAACTATCAGTAGATGGTGTAGTATCATCTGAATCGTTGTAAACTTCTTTCTTGAAGTCTTTTTGATGTCTTTCAGAAATTACTTCTTCTCCCTTTTGAGATACTACAAAATCAGTCATTTCATCTAAAATTTCTTTAAAAGCCACAAAATCTTCTTTGTATAAATAGATTTTATGTTTTTTAAAATGGTAAGATCCATCTTCTTCTGTAAATTTTTTACTTTCAGTAATGGTAATGTAATAATCATCAGCCTTTGTAGCTCTTACATCGAAGAAATAAGTCCTTCTTCCAGCTCTTAATACCTTAGAAAAGATATCTTCTTTTTCTAACATTTCATTTTCTCTCATAATCCAACTGTCAATTTATTGTTTTATAGTTTACCAAAAGTCTAAAAAAAAAATGTATAAAGCAATAGTTTATACATTTTCTTTTTCTGAAAGTTGTTTAAAATAGAGTTCTTTGTAATATCCATCTTCAACTATTAATTGATTGTGAGTACCTTTTTGTATTATTTTCCCTTGCTCTAATATTATTATTATGTCTGCATTTTTTGCAGATGATATTCTGTGACTTACAATAATTGTTGTTTTATTTTGACAAAAAGACATTAAATTATTTAAAATTGCTTCTTCTGTTTCTGTATCAACTGCACTTAAGCAATCATCTAATAATAAAATAGGAGCATTCTTAATTAAGGCGCGAGCAATAGAAACACGTTGTTTTTGACCACCAGAAAGCGTTATGCCGCGTTCTCCTAACACTGTTTCATACTGATCGGTAAAAGCTTCTATGTTGTGGTGAACTACTGCTTTTTTTGCAACGTCTATTATTTCATTGTCAGAAGCATTCTCGTTCCCAAATTTTATGTTATTCTTTATAGAATCAGAAAATAAAAAAGCATCTTGTGGTACAACTCCAATATGATTTCTTAAATCATTAAGATTTACTTTTTGAATAGGTTTTTCATCAATCAAAATTTGTCCATCTGTTACATCGTATAAACGACTAATTAAGGAAAGAATCGTTGATTTTCCTGAACCAGTATTGCCAAGTATTGCTAATGTTTCTCCAGGATTTACAGTAAAATTAATGTTTTTTAAAGCTTCAATATTTGTATCATCATAAGTGAAAGAAACATTTTTAAATTCAATCTTACCTATTATTTCACTTCTAGTGCTTATTTCATTTGTAATTGAAGGTTCAATTTTTAAAAATTCATTTATTCTTTTTTGTGAGGCCTCAGCTTCTTGAATTAAAGAAGAAACCCAACCTAATGATGCTACTGGCCAAGTTAGCATATTTATGTATAATATAAATTGCGCAATAACACCTATGTCAGGAATAGTGCCTTTAATGTACATCATTCCACCTACATAAATTACCACTAAATTACTTAATCCAATAAGTAAAATCATTAAAGGTCCAAAAAGCGAATTGGTTTTGGCTAAACTCATTGCTTTTTTGTTACTGTCATTTGTTAGTGTTGAAAATTCGTTTAATTTATGTTCTTCAATTGCATAAGCTTTTATCACTCTTATTCCAGAAAACATTTCTTGTGCAAAAGAAGATAATGTGGATAAGTTTTGTTGAAACAAACTACTCTTTTTATGAATTTCAGAACTTATTTTAAAAATGCCATATGATAAAAGAGGTAATGGTAGTAATGAATATAGTGTTAATTTCGGTGAAATATTATACATGTATATAATAACTACTGTAAATCGAATTAATGTATTGAATGAATACATTATTGCGGGACCAACATACATTCTTACTTTACCAACATCTTCACTAATACGATTCATTAAATCACCAGTACGATTTTGCTTGTAAAAGCTTTGACTAAGTTTTTGATAATGATTAAAGATTTCGTTTTTTAAATCAAATTCAATATATCTCGACATTACAATGATAGTCTGACGCATTAAAAAAGTAAAAAAACCAGCAATTATTGTAGTTACTAAGATAAGTAATATGTTTTTATAAAGAGCGGCTTTTATTACATCAATAGAAGTGTCTTTATGTTGTGTGTATTTTTCAATTGCTTTTATTGAATTACCTATCAACTCAGGAGTGAATAGTGAGAATATTTGTGCAGCAATTGTTATAAGGATACCAAGTAAAAATCGGTATTTATATTTTGCAAAATATTTATTTAAGTATTGTAGTTCTTTCATTTAAAAGTGCAAAGATGTAAATATTTGTGTAAATAAGATAAAATTTTATGATTTATTTAAAATATTGTAAATGTCTGATTTATAATAATTAATTATCAAATCATTAAAAAAAGCATAAAAAAACAATTCATTTTAATTTTATTCGTAATATTGTGATTAATTATTGAATAATTTTCAACACAAATTACATGTCAACAGATTTATTACTAGCAAAAGAGCTACATAAAGTTGATCCTGTTTTTGGTCAAATCTCATTTGACGGACATGAGCAAGTTGTATTTTGCCATGACAAAGATACAGGATTAAAAGCAATTATTGGAATTCATAATACAGTTTTAGGACCAGCTCTTGGTGGAACTAGAATGTGGAATTACACTAATGAATGGGAAGCGTTAAATGATGTTTTACGTTTGTCAAGAGGAATGTCTTTTAAATCTTCAATTTCAGGTTTAAACCTTGGAGGAGGAAAAGCAGTTATCATTGGAGATGCTAAGACACAAAAAACGCCAGAATTAATGAGACGTTTTGGACAGTTTGTAGATTCTCTATCAGGAAAATACATTACTGCCGAAGATGTAGGAATGGAAACTAAAGATATGGATACTGTTCGTGAGGTTACAAAATACGTAACAGGTATTTCAGAAGAAAAAGGAGGATCAGGAAATCCATCTCCTATTACTGCTTATGGTGTTTTTATGGGGCTTAAAGCGGCAGCAAAATATCAATTTGGAACAGATAATTTAGAAGGTAAAAAAGTATTAGTCCAAGGAATTGGTCACGTAGGTGAAGTCTTAGTACAACATCTAACCGAAAATGGAGCAATTGTGACTATTTCTGATATTAATGAGCAACGTCTACATGATGTAGGTGCTAAATATGGTGCTAAGATTTTTACAGGAGATGATTTATATGGTGCAGATGTTGATATTTATGCTCCTTGTGCTTTAGGTGCAACTATTAACGACGATACTATTGGTAAATTAAAAGCAAAAGTTATAGCTGGAGCTGCAAATAATCAATTAGCAAATGAAGTAGTTCACGGAAATATCTTGAAAGAGAAAGGAATTCTTTATGCGCCAGATTTCTTAATTAATGCTGGTGGAGTAATTAATGTTTATTCTGAATTGGCGAATTTAACAAAAGCTCAAGTAATGGAAAAAACAGAGAATATTTATAATACTTCTCTTGAGATTTTTGATTTTGCTACTAAAAACAATATTACAACTCATCAAGCAGCAATGTCAATTGCACAAAAACGTATTGATGATAAGAAAAACGAAAGTTTAAAATAAGACGATTGTAGAATAATAATAATTTCTGATTTCAGAAATTGTATATTCTAAATCTTTATGAACTTTCAACCTAAAATAAAAAAAATATGTATTTTTGCAAAGCGAAAGATTTTCTTTCGCTTTCTTAATTTTTAAAAGTTCTTAAATTAGTATGTTAAATAGAAGACATATACGAGTTAAAGTGATGCAAAGTATATATGCAATGCACCAACATCAAGGAGAAAGTCTTGATAAAGAGGAAAAATTCTTGTTTCAAAGTATTGATAATATGCATGATTTGTATCTTTTGATATTGTCTGCATTTATTGAAATCAGAGAAAAAGAACTAGAATATTTAGAATTAGCTTCTAAAAAACATTTGGCTACTAAAGAAGAGCGCAATCCAAGCAAAAAGTTTACTGAGAATAGAGTTTTAAAATTGTTATCAAATAGTAATTCATTGATTGATGCTATAGATAGTAGATCTATTACAAATTGGAAAAGAAATGATGATATTATTTTATTTCTACTTGAAGCTATAAAAGCAAGTAGTCTCTATTTAGAATATATGTCTTCTCCAGAGAATTCGTTTAATGAAGATAAAGATTTTATTGCTGATTTATTTACAGAAGTGATTGCTCCAAATGAAAAATTATATGATTATTTAGAAGAGCATAAATTAACATGGTTAGATGATTTACCTTCTGTGAATACATTGATTTTAAAACAATTGAAGAAATTTAGAGCAACTGATGATGATTTTTTGATTTCTAAATTATATAAAGATATTGATGATAAAGAATATGTGAAAAGTTTATTTAGAAAAACGATTTTAAATGAAACTGAATTATCAAAAGAATATCTTGACAAAACACCAAATTGGGATTCAGATAGAATTGCAGAAATAGACACAATCATTTTAAAAATGGCAATTTGTGAGTTATTAAAATTCCCATCAATTCCAGTTAAAGTAACAATTAATGAATATTTAGAAATTGCAAAAGAATATTCTACACCAAAAAGTAGTATTTTTATAAACGGAATTTTAGATAATTTAATTAAAGAATTTGAAAAAGACAATCGCCTAAATAAAGCGGGAAGAGGATTATTATAAACAATTAATTTTTATAGTTATGTTGAAAAAAACGTTAAGCTTAGTCACTTTATCATTTTTATTTTCAGTTGTTTCTTGTAAAGAAAACGCGAATTTAAAAATAACAGACGAAGACATGAAAGTTGTGGAAGCAGAAAAAGCAATGGTTGGTAAATTACCAAAAGTTGAATTTGATAAAGCAGATCACGATTTTGGAACTATTACATCTGGTGATAAAGTTAGTACTGAATTTATAGTGAAAAATATAGGTGAAAGCGATTTAATTATTTCAAATGCTGAAGCTACATGTGGATGTACTGTTCCAGATTATCCTAAGCAACCTTTAAAGCCTGGAGAAACAGCTCCTATAAAAGTAACATTTGATTCATCAGGTAAATCTGGACAACAAAGTAAAACAGTTACGTTAACAACTAATACAGAATCTGGAAAAGAAACTTTCACGATTAAAGCAAATGTATTAGGTAAGGAACAAGCTAAATAATATAATATTAAATTAAAGAGAATATGAATTCTACACTCGTAATACAAATATTGTTAATGATTGCAATCTTTTATTTTTTAATGATAAGACCAAATCAGCAAAGAGCAAAAAAGGAAAAAGCTTTTGAAGCAGCTTTAAAAATAGGAGATAAAATAATTACTAAAGCAGGGATTCATGGCAAAATAGCTGAATTATCTGAAACAACAGTTGTAATTGAAACAATGGCTGGAAAAATTAAGATGGAAAAGTCAGCAATTTCTTTAGAGATGAGTGCAAAACTTGCAGAAAAAAAGTAATAAAAAAATATTACTAAATGAAAAACCTCAAATTTTGAAAAAAATTCGAGGTTTTTCATTTATAAGAAATATACTATCTGTATTTGTCATTTAGTCCAATGTTCGCTAATATCATTGGTTTAATTTTTTCAAATCTTGAAAGCTTCGTTTTTTCTTGTTTAGCAGTTTCAATATATTCAATAAATTCACGCTGTTTATATGGAGATAATTTTTCAAATGCTATTTTTAAATTTAAGTCTGATTTAAATTCATTTTGTAAAAAAGCAGAAACTAATTGTTCTTTTTTTTGAGGCTTTATAGAAAGACCATTTTCTTCTACTTTAATGGCTTCTGTAAGATACTCTAGAATAATTTTTTCATTAATATCTGCTTTAGACTGAAAACGCATTTGGCGAAGTGATTTTGTAGTCCCTTCTTGAGCATTTATTAAAAGATTGTACTCGTCTTTTAAAAATACACCATTAAAAAACCAAAGTCCAAAATAAGATTTAAAACCTCCTATGCCAATAATGTTTTTATTATTATGTGTATAGACAGATGTTCCCCATTTTGTAGTTTCAATTAAATTAGTAGTATTAATAATAGATTTTAGAAGTTCTAATTCTTCATTCCATTGATTCGCTTTATCCCATATTTTTTTATCAGTCATATACTTTATAAAAAATAAAGCGGAAATTAATTTCCGCTTTATTATTAATTATATGCTGTTAATTCTGCAATTTTTACAATTACTTCGGTTGCTTTTATCATACTTTCTACCGGTACATATTCATATTTACCATGAAAATTATGTCCTCCTGCAAAAATATTAGGACAAGGTAATCCTTTGTAAGATAATTGAGAACCATCTGTTCCTCCACGTATTGGTTTAATAATAGGAGTGATATTTAATTCTTTCATTGCTTTTTCTGCAATTTCTACAATATGATATACAGGTTCTACTTTTTCACGCATATTGTAATATTGATCTTTTACTTCGGCAATACAAATATCTTCTCCAAATTGTTTTGCATATTGCGTATTTATTTGATTAGCAATTGTATGAATTAGTTCCTTTCTAGCTTCAAATATTTCTTTATCATGATCTCTGATGATTAATTCTAAAACAGTTTCTTCAAGTGTTCCATTTAAATGATGCACATGGAAAAATCCTTCATAATCAGTTGTTTTTTCTGGAACTTCATTAGATGGAAGAGAAGATATAAATTGATTTGCTAAAAGCATAGAATTAATCATTTTTCCTTTTGCATAACCAGGATGAACACTTTTTCCTTTGAAAGTTATTTTTGCTCCTGCTGCATTGAAATTTTCATATTCAAGTTCACCTATTTGGCTTCCATCCATGGTATAAGCCCAGTCACAACCAAATTTTTCTACATCAAATTTATGTGCACCACGTCCAATTTCTTCATCTGGAGTAAAACCAACACGAATTTTACCATGTTTTATTTCAGGATGTTGAATTAAGTATTCCATGGCGCTCATTATTTCAGTAATACCAGCTTTATCATCTGCTCCAAGTAGAGTTGTTCCATCAGTAGTAATGATAGTTTGTCCTTTATATAGTAATAAGTCTTCAAAATAATTTGGGGATAAAACTATATTCTGTTCAGCATTTAAAATAATATCTTTCCCATCATAATTTTCAATAATTTGAGGTTTTACATTGGCACCTGTAAAATCTGGAGTAGTGTCAAAATGTGAAACGAAACCAATAGTTGGAACTTCATGGTCAACATTACTTGGTAAAGTAGCCATTATATAAGCGTTTTCATCAATGGTAACATCTTGCATTCCCATTGCTTTTAATTCTTCAACTAATTTATTAGCTAAATCCCATTGTTTTTCAGTACTAGGAGTTGAACTTGAGTTTGGATCAGATTCTGTATCTATAGTTACATAGCTTATAAAGCGATCAATAATGTGTTGCATTTTTTATTTTTTATTCAGTTGCAAATATACTATATAATTTGAATTCGATATTTGTTAATTAATTTATTAGTCCAGCACGCTTTAACAATGCATCTGGTTTTGGTTCTTGTCCTCTAAATTTTTTGTATAATATCATTGGGTGTTCAGTTCCTCCTTTTGATAAGATATTTTCTTTGAATTTTGTTGCAATTTCTTTGTTGAAAATTCCTTCTTCTTGAAAATATGCAAAAGCATCGGCATCTAATACTTCAGCCCATTTATAACTATAGTATCCAGAAGAATAACCACCTTGGAAAATATGAGAAAAAGAAGTACTCATACAGTTTTCAATTACATCAGGATATAATTTAGTGCTTTCGAAAGCAGTTTCTTCAAAACTTTTTACATCTTCAATGGTTTGCACTTTTCCATGATAGGCAATATCTAATAAGCCAAAACTGATTTGACGCATAGTTGCTATGCCTTCTAAAAAATTAGCACTTTCTTTAATTTTTTCTACATATTCTTGAGGAATAATTTCACCAGTTTCGTAGTGTTTTGCAAATAATGCTAGTGCTTCTGGTTCATAACACCAGTTTTCCATAATTTGACTAGGAAGTTCTACAAAATCCCAATAGACTGATGTTCCAGATAAGCTAGGATAAGTTGTGTTAGCCAGCATTCCATGTAAACCATGACCAAATTCATGAAAAAGAGTAGTTACCTCATTAAACGTTAAGAGTGATGGTTTTGTTGGTGTTGGTGGAGTGAAATTACAAACATTTGAAATATGAGGTCGTTCATTTATATTGTTTTTTATATATTGTGGCTTATATGATGTCATCCAAGCTCCGTTTCTTTTTCCTTTTCTTGGAAAAAAATCGGTATAAAATAAAGCAACAAAATTTCCTTCTAAGTCTGATACTTCAAATGTTTGAACGTCTTCGTGATATTTGTCAATATCGTGAATTTCTTTAAATGTAATACCGTATAGTTTTTCCGCTATTGTAAAAGCACCATTTAAAACATTTTCTAATTTGAAATACGGTTTTAATTTTTCATCATCTAAACTGAAACGTTTTTGTTTTAATTTTTCAGAGTAATAAGCACCATCCCATTTTTCTAATTTTTCAATTCCATCTAATTCTTTTGCAAAAGAGGTTAGTTCACTAAATTCTTGTTCTGCAGCTGGTTTGGCTTTTTCTAATAAATTATTTAAAAAAGAAATTACTTTTTCTGGATTTTGAGCCATTCGTTCTTCTAAAACAAAGTGAGAATGGGAATTATAGCCTAATAAATTGGCTCTTTCATGACGAAACTTAACAATGTCTTTTATGTTATCTTGATTATCAAATTCGTTGTTTTGAAATCCTTTTTTTCCTGCTGCAATACTTAATTCTTTTCTTAATTCTCTATTTTCGATATAAGTAACAAAAGGAATGTAACTTGGATAGTCTAAAGTAAAAGCCCAACCATCTAATTCTTTTGATTTAGCTAATGAAGCTGCGGCTTCTTTTGCTCCTTCTGGAAGACCTTTTAGTTTTGATTCTTCCATAATGTGTAAGTGGTAATTATTTGTTTCTGCTAAAACATTTTCGCCATAAGTTAATTTTAGTTTAGCTAGTTTAGTGTCAATTTCTCTAAGCTTTGTTTTTTGCTCCTCATTTAATAGAGCTCCATTTCTAACAAATCCTTTATATTTTTTTTCTAGTAATGTGTTTTGTTCGGGAGTTAGAGATAATGTGCTTTTATTATCAAAAATTATTTTTACTTTTTTGAATAAATCCTCGTTAAGAGTGATGTCATTACTAAATTCTGTTAATAGAGGAGATATTTCTTGTGCTATTTTTTGCATTTCATCTGAAGTTTCAGCAGAATTCAAATTGAAAAAGATACTAGATAAACGGTCTAAATTTTCACCAGCAAAATCTAATGCCTCAATTGTGTTTTGAAAAGTAGGATTTTGATCATTGTTTATAATTGAATTAATCTCATCTTTCGCTTTTTTAATACATTTTTCAAAAGCAGGCTTATAGTCTGTAAGATTTATATTACTGAAAGGAGCTGAATTGTATTTTTTTTCAAATTTATTTAAAAAAAGTGTCATAAATATTTTTTTATATCGATAAAGTGTATATTTTTGTCGACGAAATGATGTTTAAAAAACACCTTTTTGCCCCAAAAGAGAATTTTTTTATAGTTGTCACTTAAATGTGAATAGATTTTTGTCCCGATGTTTCTTGCATCGGGATTTTTTTATTTTAAATTTTCTGAAGCTCTTAATACAGCTTGTTTAAGTTCTTCTTTGTAACTGATAATACTGTTTAAAACCTCTTCATTATTACTTCCAATGATTTGAGCGGCTAGTATTCCTGCATTTTTTGCTCCATTTAGTGCAACAGTTGCAACAGGAACTCCTCCAGGCATTTGTAAAATAGATAAAACAGAATCCCAGCCATCTATTGAATTGCTTGATTTTACAGGAACACCAATTACAGGAAGTGGAGACATAGAAGCTACCATTCCAGGTAAATGTGCTGCTCCACCTGCACCCGCAATTATTACTGAAATTCCACGATTATGAGCATTTTTACTAAAATCGAATAATTTTTCAGGTGTTCTATGTGCAGAAACTATATCTACTTCGGTTTCTATATTGAATTCTTTTAATATGTTTATGGCATCTTGCATTACTGGCATATCTGAAATACTACCCATTATTACGGCTACTTTACTCATTTGTATTTATTTTGTTTAAAAGGTTTTTAAGATTCTGTTTGAATTAGAAATATAATAAGGCTATGATTTAAAAAGATAAATAAATTTCTTACTGGGTAAAAAATTGTTTTATTTTTCTAATAGATAAATACTTAAAACTTTCTATTGAATACTAATCACTCTAATGCTATTCTTTACTTCTTCAGCAATTCTTCGAGCTACTACCATATCTCTGTTTACAATAGTAACATGTCCCATTTTTCTAAAAGGGCGAGTCTCTTTTTTTCCATAAATATGAGGTATGACACCATTAATTGCCATTATCTGCTCTATGTTTTCGTAGTAAACTGGTCCTTCAAAACCTTCTTCGCCTACTAAGTTAACCATAATTCCAGCAACTTTACTGTCGGTGCTTCCTAATGGTAAATCTAATATTGCTCTTAAATGATTTTCAAATTGTGATGTATAGCTCGCTTCGATGCTATAATGCCCAGAATTGTGAGGTCTTGGAGCTACTTCGTTTACTAAGATTTCATCATCTTCTGTTTGAAACATTTCTACTGCTAATAACCCTACGTGATTAAAAGTTTCAGATACTTTAAGAGCAACTTCTTGTGCTTTTTGAGTAATAGAATCGTTTATTCTAGCAGGGCAAATTACATATTCAACTTGATTTGCTTCTGGATGAAATTCCATTTCTACAACAGGATAGGTTTTTATTTCGCCTGAAAAATTTCGAGCTACAATTACGGCTAATTCATTTTTAAAAGGAATTAATTCTTCTGCAATACATTCTACATCAGGTAATTTAATTAGATCTAATGCAGAACGACATATTTTAACTCCATTGCCATCGTATCCAAATTGAGCACTTTTCCATACAAAAGGGAAATCTAATTCGTCTTTTGATAAACTGTTTTTTAAATCATCTAGCCCTACAAATCGTAAGTGTTTAGAAGTTGGAATATTATTAGTAACATATAAGTCTTTCTGTTTTCCCTTATTTTGTATTAATCGTAACGTTTTTGGAGAGGGGAAAATGGGTAATCCTTCTTCTTCGAGTAAATCTAAAGCATCTAAATTCACATTTTCAATTTCAATAGTTAAAAGGTTAACCATTTTTCCGAATTGATAAACGGTATCAAAATCCATTAAACTGCCTTTGTAAAAATTATTACAACCAAAACGAGAAGGAGCTTCTTCACTTGGATCTAAAACAAATGTTTGAATGTCAAATTTTCGTGTTTCAGTTAGTAACATTTTACCTAATTGACCACCACCAAGTATGCCAAGTCTAAAATCTGATGAAAAGTAATTCATTGTGTATTGTGAACCTACTGTTATTTCGGTTGCTATTTTTGTTGTTTGTAGTTATCTATGCAAAGATACTTAGACAAATGATAATATAAAATTTATTTTTCAAGCATTTGATATTCAGTTACATTTTTTTGTATATTGTTGTGCTATAAACATTAAATGAAAATTAAATTATGATTAAAAAATTACTTTTATTGGGGTTATTGACACTGCCAACTTTGGTTAGTGCACAGTTTTTAGAGAATTTTGATGGAGGAACAACTTTACCTACAGGATGGACTGTATTAAATGGTGGAGATTCTGAAACTTGGGAAATAGCTGATTTTTCTACATCGGAGATTTTAGCACATAGTGGAACAAATGTTGCTGTAATATTGTATGGTTCTACTGCTCATGATGACTATTTGATATCTCCAGCGGTTAATGTTACAACTGGAGTTTCTGATTTTTTAACTTTTTGGGCACGAAGTAGAGATCCGCTATATCCAGAAGTTATTAGTTTGAAATTATCGACTACTGGAGTTGCACCAGCAGATTTTACAGAAACTTTAGAAGCAAGTGTTGCTCCTGTAAGTGGTCTAGAGTTTTATAAGTATCAGTATGATTTATCTGCTTATGTTGGACAAACCATTTATATTGGTTTTTATTCTTTAACAACAGATATGTTTGCTTTCGACTTAGATGATGTTGAAGTTACTGCTTTACCATCTTGTTTGTCTCCTACTAATCCTGCTGCTATAGTAATTAGTGATTCAGAAGTGGACTTGTCTTGGACTTCTGATATAGGTGATTTTGAGGTGGAATATGGTGCGCCAGGTTTTGTAGTAGGAACAGGCACTATAGTTCCAACAGTAATGGGAGCTACAAATACTACATTAACTGGGTTGATGCCTAATACGGATTATGAATATTATGTTAGAAGAGATTGTGGAAGTTCTAATTTTAGTACTTGGGAAGGTCCTAAAGCCTTTACAACATTATGCTCTTCTTTAACTTCATTTCCTTTTGTGGAGGGTTTTGAGAATGGAACAATTCCTACGTGTTGGGATGATGAGAATGTGTCAGGATCTGAAGATTGGACATATGTTGCTGCAAATGGAAATAATTCAATTACACCAAGAACAGGAGCTGTAATGGCTGAGTTTAGAACGGCTAATGCAGGAAATGCAACAAAATTAGTATTACCTCCTTTAGATTTAACAGGTGTAGCGAGTCCGGAATTAGAGTTTTATTACGCAAATGTTAATTGGTTCGGTGATGTAGATGAGTTAAGAGTTTTTTATAAAGAAAGTGCAGTTTCTCCTTGGGTACAAATAGGTACGGATTATGTTGATGAACAAGCTGCATGGACGCAAGTCACATTAGCTTTACCAAATCCTTCAGCAACATATTATATAGCATTTGAAGGAACTTCAAACTGGGCAAGAGGATTAAATTTAGACGATGTAACTGTTCAATCATCAGTTTTATCATCAGATGGATTTGATAAGAGTGAGTTTTCATATTATCCAAATCCTGTAAAAAATAGTTTGAGTTTGTCTTATTCTTCAGAAATTAATACTGTTGAGGTATTTAATTTGTTAGGACAAAAAGTTTTGTATAAAAATATAGATTTGACAACTGCCGAATTAGATATGAGTAGTATTCCTTCTGGTAATTATTTGGTTAAGGTTTATATTGGAGAGAATATTGAGACTATTAAAATAGTAAAAGAGTAAGATTCGTTTTAAAAAGGATAAAAAATAGACACTTATTTTAGGTGTCTATTTTTGTTTAATATATCTTTTGCAGCGGCTTTGTATGCAGCAGAATGAAAACTGTAATCTTGAGTTAAAATTACTTTTAATTCATCTCTAATCCATAAATGAGTTTTACTAAAATTATGAAGTGCACGCATAGCATAAGCTTTTGTCGCAACTTTTTCATCTTGAATTAACCAATCCATACAAGTTTCAATTATTTGTTGTTCTTGTTTGTCAGATAATTCAATTTGTTTTGATTTTGAAATAAAAAGACAAATTTTCGAAATAGATCGAATTGCAGAATCATGTTTGTATCTTGAAAGGGTGTCACAAAATAAAGTTAAATATGGAATTATTAAAAGAATGTTTTGTTCTAGCACTAATTCTAAGCTCCAACATGCCTTAAAGTGATTTTTATTTTCTAAGTCTAAAGCAAAATCAAACAATTTTTCTAAGTTTTGAGAATTATTTAATGCCAATTCACAAATAGAGTCTCGTGATTTTCTATGTGCAGTGCTATTTTCTATTTTAATATAAAAAGCCGATTTCATGAGTTAAAAATAGTAAAAATGAAAAAAATATTGATACTTAATACTGTAATACTTTATAGTTTATTAAATTTGTCGTTTATTTTTAAAACTAACTCTTGTGATTCAACTACACGACAAAAAATTTGAAGCTTTTATTCCAGAACAAGAAATAAATTTTGCAATTCAAAATGTTGCTAAACAAATTGAAGATGATTTCTATGATGAAGTTCCGATATTCATTGGAGTTTTGAATGGATCATTCATGTTCTTGTCTGATTTGATGAAACAATATTCCAGTACATGTGAAGTGAGTTTTATTAAAATGGCATCTTATGAAGGGACGAAAACTACAAATGAAGTAAAAGAATTAATTGGCTTAAACCAAGATGTAGAAGGAAGAAGTGTAGTAATTATAGAAGATATAGTAGATACAGGAAACACAGTGGAAGAGTTGAAGAAACTCTTTAAAGGATTAGGAGTAAAGCATTTTAAAATAGCTACATTGTTTTTTAAACCAGAAGCTTATACAAAAGACATTAAAATAGATTACATAGGAATACGAATTCCTAATAAATTTATTGTAGGTTTTGGGTTAGATTACGATGGTTTAGGAAGAAATTTGAAACAAGTATATCAATTATCAAACACACACAACAAAATGATTAACATCGTATTATTTGGAAAGCCGGGAGCAGGAAAAGGTACGCAAGCAGAATTTTTAAAAAAGAAATATAATCTTGTTCATTTATCTACAGGAGATATTTTTAGGTACAATATTAAGAATGATACGGATCTTGGTAAATTAGCTAAATCGTATATGGATAAAGGAGATTTAGTACCAGATGAAGTGACTATTAAAATGTTACAAGATGAGGTAGAGAAAAATCCAAACTCAAAAGGTTTTTTATTTGATGGTTTTCCAAGAACAATTAATCAAGCAAATTCATTAGATAGTTTTTTGCAATCTAAAAATTGGGAAGTCACAGCTACAGTTGCATTAGAAGCAGATGATGAAATTTTAGTACAGCGATTATTAGAAAGAGGGAAAACTTCAGGTAGAACAGACGACCAAGATGTGGAAAAAATAAGAAATCGTTATGAAGAATATAATGAAAAAACAGCTCCATTAATGGATTATTACAAGAAACAAGGTAAGTTTAAAGCAGTTGATGGAATAGGTGAAATTGTAGAAATAACGGAAAGGTTGTCAAAAGTGATTGATAATTTATAAAATTTTTTGCAATTGTCTACTATAAGGTATGTTTAAGTAACATATACTAATAAAAAAAGAGCTTCTATTATAGAAGCTCTTTTTTTATAAATAATAATCTGGATGTTTTCTTAAATACTAAACCTGTATTTTTCGGCATTTTAGCTATAATTAAAAGTATCGGTAAATTCAATTATATATTATACCTTTGCAGAAATAATACCTGTTTAAAGTAAGGAATTTTGTATGAATACTTTAAGCTTTTAAATGAAAATAGAATGACCGAAGGGAATTTTGTAGATTACGTAAAAATATATGTTGCTTCTGGAAAAGGAGGGAAAGGTTCTACACACTTACATAGAGAAAAATTTATTGAAAAAGGAGGTCCAGACGGAGGAGATGGAGGTCGTGGAGGACATGTAATTTTAGTTGGAAATAAAAACCTTTGGACATTATATCATTTAAAATATACAAAACATGTAAAAGCAGGCCATGGAGGAGATGGAGGAAGTTCTAGAAGTACTGGAGCAGATGGGGAAGATAAAATAATAGAAGTGCCATTAGGGACAGTGGTAAAGGATAAAGAAACAGGTGAGATTCTTTTTGAAATAACAGAAGATGGAGAATCAAAGGTTATAGCAAAAGGAGGTAAAGGAGGATTAGGAAATTGGCACTTTAGAAGCTCTACAAATCAAACACCTCGTTATTCACAACCAGGAATGCCTAGTGAGGAACAAGATATAATTTTAGAATTAAAAGTTCTAGCCGATGTTGGTTTGGTTGGATTTCCAAATGCTGGAAAATCAACTCTATTATCTGTTTTAACAGCCGCAAAACCTAAAATTGCGGACTATCCATTTACAACTTTAAAGCCAAATTTAGGAATTGTAGCTTATCGTGATTTTCAATCATTTGTGATTGCTGATATACCTGGAATTATTGAAGGAGCAGCAGAAGGAAAAGGACTAGGGCATTATTTTTTACGTCATATAGAAAGAAATTCAACATTATTGTTCCTTGTTCCAGCAGATGCTGAAGATATAGAAAAAGAATATGAAATTCTATTGGATGAACTTAGACGTTATAATCCTGAAATGTTAGATAAAGATAGGTTAATTGTAGTCTCAAAATCAGATATGTTAGATGATGAACTAAAATCAGAAATGAAAGTAGAGCTAGATAAAGCATTCAAAGGAACTGAATATATGTTTATATCTTCAGTGGCACATCAAGGATTACAAGAATTGAAAGATAAATTATGGAAAATGTTGAATAGTTAGAATTTTAAGTTAAAACGCAACTATTTTAAATATATAATATAGTTTGAAAAAAAGACCGTTTTATGCGGTCTTTTTTTTGTGTGTACGTTTTAAACTTATAATTAAAAGTTTTTCCAAAATTCAAACAAAACCTTTTGTGAATTTATAGTTGTTTAAACTAAAATGCATAATAATATTTAATAAATGAAATTTTGATAATACCATATATAAAAAAGAGGCTGCCTTTTTGGGCAGCCTCTTTTAGAAAACTAAATTTTATTTTTAAAGTTTTCCAGTAATATCTTTTTTGTATTTATTTAAAAGTGCTTTAGCCATTCCTAAATTTACTTTATTAGCATCCACTGCTAAATAGATAAAATACTCACCACCTTCTGAAAAATCAATAATGTGAATTTGAGAAGTTAGGTTAATCATAATATCATTTATTTTTTGATCTAAATTTAGGGCTTTTATTGCGCTAAATTTAGCCTTTGCCACTTCAAGATTATAAGCAGAAGCAAGCTCTGGATCAAATGCTGGATCAACTGTTAATGAATAATAAGAAATACCAGACTTTACTTCTGTTACACTAACAGCTATAAATCCGGATACATTTGCTTTTAAGTCCTCACCGAACTTGTTTAAAAAATCAGACATAATTATTTATTAAAATTAAATTAATTCGTTACTTAAATTGTCAACTACCTTTAATAGTAGGCCTAGTTTTGTGATATCTTTAGTTATACTAACTAAATATTTATCATTATTTATTTTATTTCCAATTATTAAAAGAGCCTCTCCTTTGATTATAATCTGATTCAGATTATTTTCTTTTAGATCCTCGGTTAAGCCTTTACACATCTCAAAAATAGTATTTGACATTGCGGCTATTCTTTTAGGAGTGTCCATATTATATGAATCTATAACGTTTGAATTGGCGTCAAATAGTAGTGCAGATTCAATACCTGTATTTTCAATTATTTGTTGTAACATTTTGTTATTTATAATGAATTTATAGGCAAAAATATGTTGTTTTTTTTTAACAATTGTTAAAAAAATTACATTTTTTCTGTAATAAAGATTTTCTTTCTTATTTTTGCATCAAATTTATTTTAAATATGGAAAGCGAAAAAGATATTGAAATATTAAAACATGCCCTTGATTTTAAATTAGAATTATTTAATGAAATTAGATTTGGATACCTTGAAAGTGAAGAAGTTGTAAATCAAGTTGAGAAATCAGATGATTTATTAGCGAACATAATTGAGGAAGAAATTGAAGTTCGAGATGAAGCAAGTGTTAGTATAAGTAATGATATGGATAATGAAGAAGAGGAAGTGATAAGGCGAGTTCCTGTTAATAAGTTTGGGACTAGTTATTTTGGAAGAAGGAGAAGGTAATATTGATGATAAGAAATAAAAAAGGAGTGCATTGCACTCCTTTTTTATTTCTTGATTAAGATTTTAATCTAAATTAGGAATACGTAAAACTTGTCCTGGATAAATTTTGTCAGGATGTTCTAGCATTGGTTTATTTGCTTCAAAAATAACATTGTACTTGTTTGCGTCACCATAATACTTCGCTGCAATTTTAGATAACCATTCTCCTTTTTCTACAGTGTGGAATTGAGCTTCAGGTTTTGGCTCAACAACAGTCATTTGATTGTCTACAGTGTCAACTCCATCGACATTACCAATAGCTAAAACAATTTTTTCAGCATCTTCTTGTTGTGCAACATCTCCTTCAACTGTTACATCATCTCCTTTTAAGCTAATTTTTATGGATTGGTATTGCAATCCAAGCGCTTTTACATGTTCTAATAATGCGCTTGCTTTTAATATTGCCTTTTCTTCAACTGGAGCTTCTTCTTCTTTTTTACCAAATAATTTTGCTCCAGCATTTTTCACAAATGAAAATAATCCCATAATTGTTTTGTATTTATATGTTAATACTCAAATATAATAAAAAATATGATTTATAAGTTATTGTTAAAATTATTATTTTGTAACGTTAATTCTGTTGTTTTTTGAATTAGCTGAAAACTCAGGAGCATACATGCTTTGTAAGATTGCAATGCCATCATTAAAACTTCCGGGATTATTTATTCGAGCATTATACTCTAAAACGTAAGTCCCTTTATATATTTTGTCAAAGAAGAAGTGTGTTGCAACATCTTTTGTACTTCTATAGAAATAAAGATTGTCAACTCTTTCATATTTAGAAATAATATCTAATGGTTCAAAACATGAAGCTCTTAAATCTTTTAAATGAACAAATTCTAAGTCTTCAACTACTTTGATTTCTAATCGAATTGTAATAATATCTCCAACAATTAGATTTTCTTTTACAATTGGTTTTAAAACTGATCCCTTTGGAGTATTCTCTTTTCTAAATAATTCCTTCTTAATATTTAGTATTTGATTAGTACTTTCTTTAATTTCTTCAAGGTTCTTAAAGTATTGCCAATAAATACCACCATAACTAGGAATATCAGATTTGTTTTGAATACTAATATTTGCCATGTCTGTTGTTATTTCATTAGCTTTCCAGTTAATCTTAATGTAGCCAGTTGTAGCTTCTTTTTCTTTCTTAGATAATTTTTGATTTAAGGTTTTTTCATTGCCAATTTTAAACTTGGTTTTGTCTTCTATGGTTGTCCAATTTTTACCTTGTAATAAAATAGCATAAATAGCTTCAGTAGTTGCTTTAGTTGTGGACCAATTTTTGTTCTGTTTGTTTTTTAATAACCATACTTTCATTAAATCAACAGATGTAATGTCGTTGGCTACTTCATTAAATGCCTCAATCAGTAAAGCTTGTGTTTCAACGGATGATTGATGCCAATGCCAACTGTTTTTATTCTCTACCCAATACATGCCTAAATCTTCATTTAAAGATGCAGTTTCTTTTAAATGCGTTATTATCTTTTTAGATATATTAACATCACCAAATCGATTGAAAATTAAAGCTAATTGTCCTTTTTGATATAAAGAATAGGTAAGCCAATTTTTTTTAACTTCTCTTAATTGCAATTGTATTATTGAATCTAGTTTTTTAGATACAGAATATTGATCAATGAAGAAACTTCTTGCATATAGAAAATGAATATCTGTATGTGAATAGTTTGTGAATAGTTTTTTATTTTTCTCATATTTTGTAATGAAATGGTTATCTAAATAAGGAATACTTTTTGAAACTATATTTTTATAGGTTGTTTCTGCATTTGGGATTAATTTGTTTAAATGACCTATTCCAGAAAGGATATGTTGTGTAATGAATGAGTTTTCCTCTCCACCATCAAACCAAGGAAAACCACCAGAAGGTAATTGTTTAGTTTCTAGTTTTTCTAAAGTTTGCTCTTGTTTGTTTTTTAACGTTGTCAAATCAAATAGATAAGCCAGTTGTTTGTTCTTTTCAATTTCCTCTTCAGAATCGAAAAACCAAGGTGTTTCGGCTAATAAAATTGATTTTAATTCTTCATTAATTTCTAATTTGTTTTTTTGTTTTTTTTCTGTTCTATAGGATTCAAATAAATCAGCAATCTTAGGGTTTTTATTGATTATTTCTAAGGCAAGCGTGTTTGCATAATAACGAGAAAAAGTTTGTTCAGCACATTCATGCTCAAATTCCATTAAATAAGGTAAGGATTCAATCGCAAACCAAATAGGGTTTGTAGTGTATTCTAATGTGAAACTATGATTTTGTAAAGTAGGCAAAGTGTTATTTTTTAGATTTTCGAATACATATTCTTTCTTACTGTTTTCTCTCACCCAAAGCGGAATACTTTCCGTAATCAAAATTTTGTTACTTAAAACGGGTAAAATGTTTTCTTCACCATCTGAAAAAGCACCTGATTTGGCTACAATTTTATATTGCAAACCTTGTAAGTTTTCAGGAATGGTAATTGTCCATGAAACCGAAACACTTTCTTTTGGTTTGCAAATAAAATCTTTTCTATTGTTTAAATTTAAAGAAATACTATCAATTGCTTTTTCATTAGTAGCATCAAATAATAGTAGCATAGCAATACCTGTTTTGGTTTCATTAGTCATATTTGCCACTTTTGTAGTAATAGTAATCGTATCTTTTTCTCTTACAAAGCGAGGTAAATTTGGCATGACCATAATGTTTTTTTGAGAAACGATATCACTTTGGAAATAACCTGTTTCAAATTTTTTATTATGACCTAACAAACGCAATTTCCATCTTGTTAAAGATTCTGGAGAAGTGAAACTGAAATTTATTTTACCTTCTTTATTTGTTTGTAATTGCGGAAAAAAGAAAGCCGTTTCATTAAAGTTAGTTCTTGTTTTTACTTGGGTCATTTCTTTTAAAGCTTGTTTTGTAGTGATAATGATAGCACCACCAGAAGCTCTTGAACCATATAAAACGGTTGCAGAAGCATCTTTTAAAATGGTATAGCTTTTAATTTCACTACCTTTAAATTTAGCAAAATCTTCTGTACTCATTGGAACACCATCTACTATTATTAAGGCTTCATTATTACCTGAAATAGAATTAGTATCTCTAATTTTTATTGATAGATTTGCTCCTGGTGATCCTTTAATTTCAAGACCTGTAGCATAACCATTTAAGTAATTTATGAATAAAGAATTATCGTCTATTGTGTCATGTCTAATTGTAGTTGTAGAGTAGTTTAGAGATTTTTTTTCTCTCGATACTCCATAACCAAGAACAACAACTTCTTGTAAAGCATTTGTGTCTTCTTGTAATGTAATATAGATAGTGTCATTTTTACCTTTTACAGTGTAATAAGTGTCAATCAGGCCTATATAAGAAATAGTTAAAATTTCATTTGTTTCTGCTTGTATGGTAAAGTTACCATCAAAATCAGTAGTTGTTCCTCTTTTTGTTCCTTGAACAGTTATAGTTGCTCCAGCTAAAGGACCTAAATTGTCTGAAATTGTTCCTATCACTGTTTTTGCATTTTTAGGAACTTCTGCTATTTGTGCAATTGTTTTTAAGTACTTTTCTTGAGCATATTTACTGTAGGAATCGCTAAAATTGAAACCAAAAGTATTTAACTTTGGGTTTTTTATATAATAATTATAATATTTTGTGCTTTGGTCAAACTTATTAAAATAGATGTATTTGAATTTATCTTCATATTTACGAGGATAATTTGGACTAGAATAATTATTTCGGAAATTTAATTTTGTATCCCATTCTTTTTGAGTAAACTGGTCAAGTGAACTATCATACATACTCGCTAAAATTTCTGTTTCTAGTTCTTGATTGAGTATTTTAAACGACCAACTTTCATTACTTCCTGGTTCAATTTTATTTCGAAGACTAAGAATCTCAAATTCTAATTTTTTAGCTATTTCTTCTTTTGAAATTTCATAATTTCTATCAAAAGTTTCGTTGTCATAACGAGTTGAAAAATGAAAATAAAGGTTTTCTTTTGATGAAGCCTGTTTTTTAATTTTAAGCTTTCCAATTCCTTTTGTAAGTTGTACAACAAATTCTTTATCCAGTTCTTTACCAATGTAAAACCTTGAAAAAATATTCAAATCTGGAATAACTGATTGAAATTCAAATTCAAAGTGATCACTTTGAATATCTGTAATATCTTTCAAAGTAAATAAAACCGATTTTTCAAAAATTTCTTTTCTCGATTTTAGTTCAAATGAATGTGTACCTTCAATTTGATTGTTTTTACTGTCAAATGCTTTGGCAATTAATTTATAATTTCCCTTTTCTAATTTTTTTAAAAAATCTAACAGAACTGTTTTTTCATTTTTTGTGTCGAAAGAAATCGTTTTTATAAGTATTTCATTTATTTTAGAGTCGTTTATATCAAAAGGCTCATTTGGAAATAACTTTCTAAAATCTTTTTCAACTATGCTTTGAATTTCTGGAATTGAAAATAATCTTGGTTTTAGAAATTGTTTTTTCTTTATATAATAAATTTCTATTTTACCTTTTGCATCGATAGGATAATCATTTAATGTAGTAGTAGTGATAGTAAGATGGTCTTCTTCTTCTTTATATAAGGTTGGATTTGTAAAAACACTTAATTTTAGAGTTTGATTTCCAACTTTTATATATTTAGAAGCGGTTCTAGTTTCTCCATTTAAATCGATAACTTCTGCCTCAATAGTGTAATTTATTTCTCTAATATCTTTATTTTCAACTAAACTGTCATTTGCGGTTATACTAATAGTAAAATTCCCTTTTGAATCCGTTTTAAAGGTATCGGTTATGTCTTCTCTTTCTAGGTTTTCGATATATTTATTGGTATAAATCCTTTTAATAATTGTATAGTTTACTGTAGCATTGGTAAGATTACTTCCAGCTAAAGTTTTGGCATTTCCAATGATTTTTAAAGTATCACTTAAAGTATAATTTTCCTTTATAGTTTCAAAAGAGACTTCAAATGTTGGACGTTTATATTCTTCTACTTGGAAATTGAATTCATTGTCATAATCAAAATCTACACTATCCCAAAATTGATGTTCGTCTTCTTTTTCATCATAATATTTTTTATCATTTTCATAGTTATCTGGTTCATTAATTGTAACTGAAAATTGACCTGTTAAAATGTTCTTTGGAAGATTGAATTCTCCAGTGAAAGAACCAAATTCGTTGGTTTGTACTTCATATTCTTTCAAGGTGTTTGAATTGGCATCTTCAATCAATACTGAGACAGTTAAATGAGGAACAATACTTTTTTCTCCATTTATATTTTGAATAATAATTCCTTTATAATAGACTTTTTGACCTGGTCGATATATAGCTCTATCAAAATAAACTTTGGCTTTGGCTTCAAAATCTTCGTATTCAAAATCTTCTTTATCTTTTTTATAAAACCAACCTTTGTTGTAATTGCTAACTAAAGTGTCTTTTTTATGAATAAAATAAATGTCTGAATTAGGGTTTTTAGAGGTTTCTTTTACATATTTATTTTTCTTAAAACCTACTTTTCCTAGAGCATCAGTTAGTTTAGTTTCTTCATTATTTCTAATAATTATATTTTGAAGTGGTTTTCCTGTTTTTCTATCCGAAGCATAGAAATAATCGTATTTATCATCACTGTCTTTTATGAAAGCAATATTTGAAACTGTTATTGTTTGGTATTCATAATTGTCTTTAATTAGTTTTTGATTGTTAGGTTGAAAGACTAATATATAATCACCTAATGGGATTTTTTCCAAAAGTATTTCGGTAGTATATGTAAAGTAATCTTTTTTATTTGAAAGTATTCGTGTGTAAGTTTTTACAGCTTTATTTTTATCAATAAAATCTCGAAAAATAGAATCTGCTTTTTTTGTATTTTTGAATGCATCAAAGCTTTTCGGAATTTTGAAATAATGAATAGTTAATGTGTCGATATTTTTATATGTGACAAAAGCTCTGGTATTTTCATTTTCGTAAAGCGTATTTTTAATTTGAATATTTAATATTTTCCTTAATATGTTGTTTTTTAAGGTTTCGGCTTCAGCCAAAGCATTATTGTTTACTCTAGATTTTAAAACTGAATCACAAATTACTAATACTTCATTATAGTAATTTTTTCCTGAATTTTTATTGGTAATAGAATTAAAATATTTGGCTCGATCAACTCTTAATTGTTGTTGTAGATACTTGTCTTTTGTGGTTTCTTCGAGCGATTTTAATTCTTTTATGTAAAGTATATTGTTTTTGAAAATAGAATGTATATAATTTAGTCTGTTTGAATAGGCTCTGTCTAATTTGTCTATATCATTTTTACTATAATAAGCTTCATATTGTTGAAGTAAAGCAATAGTTTTTTTGAAGTTTATATTATAAACAATGTCAGTTGAGGCACTTGTGAATGTTGAAGGATTAGCGTATAGCTTTTCAATGAAAGTATTGTTTTTATTTGTTCTATTTATTTCCCAGTTGTTTTTATTGTTTTTTCTGTAAGTAAATAATTCGTTCCATAGATAATCATATAAGGTATAATTTTTAGCATTAATATCTGGAGAAATAGTAAAAATGTCTTTAAATTCTATTATATTTTGTTGTTGTAAAATGATTCTGTTTTGTAGAGTGTTTTCATAGGCTTTTTCAATTTCACTTTCAAATTTCGTTGAAGTCCAAAGAAGAAAATTGGTTTCGTTTTCATTTTCTATTTTGGTTCTGTTTTTAATTTTAGTGTAACTATTTTGCTTATAATAATCCTCCAATATTGAGGCGTAGATACAATTTAAGATAGCTTTTGTAGTTTCATCAGCTTCTCTAATTTCATTATTTAGATTTGTAATTATTTTAGATTGTGCATCTTCTTCAAGCGCTTGTGTAAATTTTGAAGTATAAAAAAAAGTTTTTATAATTTGAATTTTATCTTTTTTACGTTTTGCTTTTTTATAGATATTTTCCACAACTTGAAATGCAGAACGAGTTTTTCCATCGAGTTCGTGTTGATAGACTTCTTGCCATTCATTATCATAATTTGATTGAGAAAATAATGAAGTGCAAATTAAGGAGAATAAAAAGATGAAATAATTTTTCATGGAATATGTTTTTCTAGTATAGAGTATAAAAAGAGTGAAAAGGTTGGATTGTTTTGTGAAAAAATCTTCGACTAAGATAAATATTTTTTTACTTAAGGATAAATCATTGTATTTTCTTAATTTTGAATAAAAATTGCGGCTATGTACAAATTCATTTTGTTTTTTTTACCACTTTTTGTTTTCTCACAGAATAATTTTAATAAAGGAGAAAAACTGTATAATCAAAAAAAATATGATGAGGCTAAAGTTTATTTTGAAGCTCATTTGAAAACAAATCCTAATGATTATAAAGCAATAGAATATACTGGTGATATTGCGGGCTATTATAAAAAATGGGACACTGCAATTGAAAAATATAAATTTTTAAAGGAAAAGTTTCCTCAAAATGCAAACTATCATTATAAGTTTGGAGGAGCAATGGGAATGAAAGCGAGAGAAAGTAATAAGTTTAAAGCGCTTGGAATGATTGATGATATTGAAGCTTCTTTTAAATTGGCTGCAAAATTAGATTTAAAACATACAGATACAAGATGGGCTTTATTGATTTTGTATCTTGAATTACCTGCAATAATTGGAGGAAGTGAAAAAAAATCACAAAAGTATGCAGATGAGTTGATGGCGATTTCTAAAATTGATGGGGTTATGGCAAAAGGACATATCGACGAATATTTTAAAAGATATAATTCCGCAGAAAAATATTATTTACAAGGTGTAAATTTAACTCATTCTAAAACGGCATATCAAAGATTGATTAATTTGTACACAAAAATGAAGCTTCCTAAAAAAGCAAATGAAGCTCAGATTGAATCAGATAAATACAATAAATAATTTACTATAGTTTAAAATCATTATAAAATATTTTTTTTAAACTTCTAAACAATAATAATGAGAACACATTTCATAGCAATTGGAGGTGCAGCAATGCATAATTTAGCATTAGCGTTACATAATAAAGGATATAAAATTACAGGTAGCGATGATGCTATTTTTGAACCATCAAAATCTAGATTAGATAAAAAAGGATTATTGCCAATTGAAATGGGTTGGTTTCTTGATAAAATTACTTCAGATATTGAAGCAATTATCTTAGGAATGCATGCGAAATCTGATAATCCAGAGCTATTAAAAGCACAAGAATTAGGATTGAAAATATATTCTTATCCTGAATTTTTGTATGAACAATCTAAGAATAAAACAAGGGTTGTTATAGGTGGTTCTCACGGAAAAACGACAATTACCTCAATGATTTTGCATGTAATGCATTATCATGATGTGGAAGTAGATTATATGGTAGGAGCTCAGTTAGAAGGGTTTGATACAATGGTTCATCTTACAGAAGATAATGATTTTATTGTTTTAGAAGGAGATGAATACTTATCTTCACCAATGGATAGAAGACCTAAATTTCATTTATATCAGCCTAATATTGCATTGCTTTCAGGAATTGCTTGGGATCATATTAATGTGTTTCCGACGTTTGAAAATTATGTAGATCAATTTAAGATTTTTGCGAATCAGATTACTAGAGGTGGTATTTTAATTTATAATGAAGAAGATGAAGCTGTAAAAGAAGTAGCAGAAGAAACGGAAAATCCTATTCGTAAAATTCCATATCAAACTCCTAGTTATTCGGTTGAAAATGGAATTACTTTATTAGATACTCCAGAAGGATCAATGCCTATCGAAGTTTTTGGAGCACATAATCTAAATAATTTGGCAGGTGCAAAATGGATTTGTCAATGTATGGGAGTTGATGAAGCTGAATTTTATGAAGCTATTTCAAGCTTTAAAGGAGCTAGTAAACGATTAGAGAAAATAGCAGAAGGTATAGATAAAGTGGCTTATAAAGATTTTGCTCATTCGCCTAGTAAAGTTTCTGCAACAACTAAAGCTGTAAAAGATCAATATCCCGATAGGAAATTGATAGCTTGTTTAGAATTACATACATATAGTAGCTTGAATGCGGAATTTTTAAAAGAATATGAAGGAGCATTAGATAGTGCGGATATTGCAGTAGTATTTTATTCTCCTGATGCTGTAAAAATAAAGCAACTTGAAGAAGTAACTTATGATCAAATTGAGAAGTCTTTTAAACGAAATAATTTGATTATTTATACTAACCCAACCGAATTTAAAGAATTTCTGTTTAAACAAAATTTTAGTAATTCGACATTGCTTTTGATGAGTTCAGGAAATTATGGAGGTTTGAATTTTGATGAGGTGAAAGAGTTAATGAATTAAGCTATAGGTGTTTGGGTTTGAATTATCATCTTGTATAACTAAAATGGCCTACAATTTTATAACTAAATAAGCAGTCTTCTAAAACTTGTCCACCGCCAACATTGTGTACAATCAACGGTCGTTTACCATCTTTAGATTTTAGATGTGTAATTATACCTATATGAGGTAGCTTTCCATTTATCATCCAAGTTACTATTTCTCCTGTTTTATAATCAGCAGGATTTTGTGTAACAGCTAATTTTTTACCTTTTCTGGTGAAAAAAGTTTCAAGATTTGGAACGCGTCTGTGGTCTATATTCTTGTCTGTGGTTTTTAATCCCCAAGTTTTAGGATAGTGTGAAAAATTAATTTTCATATCTTCATGTACTTCTTTTTGCAAATCAATATTTAACTTTCGATATGCTCTAATTATTACGTCAGTACAAACTCCTGTTTTTGCAGGAACATCTCCGTTTGGATACTTTATACTTACATAATTTGGAGTGTATATTACTTCAGGGTCAATAATAGATATTGCCGAATTTGATAACTTTTCTTCAAAAGTCTTAGGATTTTGAGGTGATAGAGTTAGATTGATTTCCTTTTTTTCTACAATAACCTCTCCTTTATCTTTAGAAGCGTTTTTTTGACACCCAAAATAACTAAAAATAGACATGATTAATATTGTAGTATATTTCATTTGATTTTGTTTTGTAATGAGCGATAAATATAATAATAAATTATATAACATTTATTTTGAAACTATTGAAAAATTAGTTTAATTTGTTCTTATAAACGCCAAAAATATATTTAATGTATACGCCAATTAATCAGTGGGCTGAAGATGATCGTCCACGTGAAAAACTACTTCTTAAAGGGAAATCTGTTTTGTCAGATTCAGAATTATTAGCTATTCTTATAGGTTCAGGCTCTCGTAATGAAAGTGCGGTTCAGTTATGCCAACGAATTTTAGCTTCTACAAATAATAATCTTAATTTTCTTGGAAAACTTTCCATTCAACAGCTAATTCAATTTAAGGGAATTGGAGAAGCAAAAGCTGTTTCAATAATTGCTGCCTTAGAATTAGGGAGAAGGAGAAGAGGAGAAGAAATAAAAAAACAAGATGTAGTATCTTCAAGTAAAGCTGTTTTTGAAATTATGCAACCTATAATAGGAGAATTATTTCATGAGGAATTTTGGGCTTTATATTTAAATAATTCGAATAAAGTAATTTATAAATCACAAATAAGTAAAGGCGGAATAACAGGAACAGTCGTAGATACTCGTATTATTTTTAAACAAGCATTAGAGTATAATGCAACATCAATTGTGCTCTCTCATAATCATCCATCAGGTAAGCTACAAGCAAGCGAAGCGGATATACAAATTACAAAAACGTTAAAACAAGCAGGTAGAAGTTTAGATATTCGTGTTTTAGATCATGTTATAATAACAGAAAAAGGATATTTGAGCTTTGTTGATGAGGGTCTTTTTTAATGCTATACTGTTTAATTCAAGCATGTAGTTATTGTAAATATAATTTCTTATACAGAATAATTAGTTTTTGTTTTTTACGTTGAATCTTAATTGAGATTTAATATCAAAAATATTGTATATTAGTTGAAATAAACATTGTTAAATAATGTTATATTTTTGTTTTTAAATGACAATTGTCGTAAATTTACAGACAAATGACAGTGTTATGCCAAAGTTGATTGCAAATTCAGATGTTAAAATTGATAAAGCTGTACGAATGTATGTTACTAAAGTAGAGAAGGAGTCTGATTTAACAGTTGTAGATAAAAATATTACATATAAAAAATTTCTATCTAATAGAATGTTAATAGTACACTCTATTAGAAGGGGATTGCCTTATGAATTGTATGATTTAATAAAAGAAAGAACTCCTTTTAATGAAGAAGATTGGGCACAATTTTTAGGTGTTTCAATTAGAACGTTACAACGAAATAAATCAAAGAAGGATTTTGTTTTTGATGCAATTCCTACTGAAAAAATTCTTGAATTAGCAGAAGTTACAGCACTTGGGAAAGAAGTGTTCGATTCTAAAGAGCAGTTCTATCTTTGGTTGAATACTCCAAATTTTGCTTTAGGAAATTTACAACCTTTTGAATTATTAAAAGATTCTTATGGTAAAGAAATGGTTATGAACGAATTGAATAAAATTCAATATGGAATATTTGTATAATGGAAGTATTTCGATTAGCAAATAAAAAATATCCTATTGAATTGTCTGGAGTAGGAGCTTCTATAACAGGTGCTCGATGGAATTCAAAAGGAATAGAAGTGGTTTATACAGCTCAAAGTAGAGCGTTGGCTATGGCAGAAGTAGTTGTGCATGTAACTTTAGCAACATTACCATCAGGTTATGCTATGATGACTATTTTTATTCCAGATGATTTATATATACAAGAAATTGATGTAAAGAAATTACCTTTGGGTTGGAATAGCTTTCCAGAACTAATAGATACTCAAAAAATAGGGAATGAGTTTATTAGAAATAAAAAAAGTGCTGTAATAAAAGTGCCTTCTGCTGTTGTAAAAGGAGATTTTAATTATTTATTAAATCCTTTTCATGAAGATTTTGATAGAATAAAAATAATTCATCAAGAAGATTTTCCTTTTGATAAACGTATTTTTAAATAATATTTATTATTTGTTACAATTTGAACAAATACCAGAAATTAGAAGTTGATTTTCTTCAGCTTTAAAACCTTTAGGTAATATTATATTAGGTGATACATCGTCTAAGCAAATTGTTTTTTCACACTTTCTGCATGAAAAATGAATATGATTGTGAGCATGTTTATCATGTTCATGGTCACATGATTTACAAATAGCATATTGAATTACACCTTCAAGACTTATGATTTTGTGTAATTTTCCTTCGTCAACTAATCGATCTAAAGCTCTGTAAATAGTTACTCTATCAATTTGACTATTAAAATAGTCTTGAAAATTTTTATGAGTTAAAGCTTCGTTTTTTTTCTTCAATAAATCGATTATTTTTTGTTTTGTTGAAGAGCTTCTTTCTCTTTTAATTTTTTTCTCGTCCATATTAAATTTTATTATATATTTGCAACAATGTTGCGTTTAATAAATTATAAAATGAGAAAACAAATTACAAAATCTTTTGATTATTTAGGAATATCTAGTGCTACACTTTGTTTAGTACATTGCTTAGTATTTCCATTAATTTCTATAATTCCTATTGGTATAAGTCATAATCATTGGATTGATTTATTATTTGCTTCTATCGGTTTATATGCAGTTGTAAAAATAGTAAAAACAAATACGCCAAGATATATAAAAGCAATTTTGTTAGTATCAATGTTTTTAATTCTGAGTAGCATTGTTATAACAATTGTAACTCATCATCATTCATTTATACTCTATTTAGGAGGAATAGGTATGATAATAGGTCATTTATTAAATTTCAGAAAACATAAACATTAATGAAAAAGATTTAATAATATATTATATTTGGTTTTTTGCGGGATTAGTTATAGTTTGGTCATTAAGAGTTTTCATTGCCCGCAAAGACCAAATTTTCTGAAAACATTAAGAAAAAAATAATTTTCAATTTGCTATCTTGCAACACCCTAAAATAAAAGTGTATCAAAAATGATAAACACTAATAACATCACATTTTCATACAACAAAGATCAGTTGTTTCACATGCCAGATTTGCATTGCGATGCTGGAAATACAATTTTAATAACTGGTGACTCAGGAAAAGGAAAGACAACCTATCTACATATACTTGCAGGTCTATTGCGTCCAACTACTGGTGAAATTGAAATAAATAAAACCAATATAGTAGCCTTGTCAGAAAAAAAAAATGACACGTTTCGAGGTCAAAATATTGGATTGGTTTTTCAAAAATCATATTTTATTAGTGCGTTAACAGTACTAGAAAACTTAGAAATGGCTAGTTGGTTAGCAACAGGGAAGAAAAATACGGAAAGAGCAAAACGACTTTTAGAGCAACTAGATATTGCAAAACAATCGGATAAATTGCCAAGTCAATTAAGTATAGGTCAACAACAAAGAGTTTCAATAGCTCGTGCTTTAATGAATGAGCCTAAAGTGTTGTTAGCAGATGAGCCAACATCAAGTTTAGATGATAAAAATGCAGAGAAAGTGATTGCTTTATTAACATCACTTTCAAAAGAATATAAAGCAGCACTTATTATTGTAACACATGATAATAGAATTAAAGAAAAATTTAGTAACCGAATAACGTTAGTGTAGCATGATAACAAAATTAGCATGGCGAAATATTTGGTTTAAACCATTAAATACAATATTAAGTATTATTTTACTAACTTCAAGTGTAGCCATCATTACAGTATTAGTATTATTAGAAAAACAATTTGAAGAAAAGTTTACTAACAATATAGATGGAGTAGATTTGGTACTTGGAGCACAAGGAAGTCCATTACAATTAATCCTTTCTTCAGTTTATCAAGTTGATGCTCCAACAGGAAACATTAGCTATGATTCAGCAAAAGTTTGGATGCAACATCCTTTTGTAAAAAAAGCAATACCTTTAGCTTTTGGAGACAATTATAGAGGGTATAAAATTTTAGGAACTACTCCTGATTATTTAGAAAAATACAACGCAAAAATAAAAGAAGGAAGAATATACGAAAAGAATTTTGAGGTTGTTATAGGAGGAGAAATTGCTCAAAAATTAAATTTAAAAATAGGAGATGAATTTTTTGGTTCACATGGAGATGCAGAAGAAGGAGAAGTTCATGATCATTATGCTTATAAAGTCGTAGGAATTTCAGAAATTACAGGGAAAGTAGTAGATAATTTAATTTTGTGTACTATTCCAAGTGTTTGGCAAATGCATGGAGGACATGAAGAATCACCAGTACATGGAGAGGAAGGGCATATACATGAAGACGGAGATGAACACTTACAACATGAGCATGAACATCATCATGATATGACATTGAATGAGCCAGGAATGGAAATAACAGCCGTTTTACTTCAGTTTAGAAATAAAATGGGAATCGTTACTTGGCCAAGAATTATTGCACAAAACACAAAAATGCAAGTTGCATCACCAGCAATAGAAGTAAATAGACTATTTTCATTATTTGGAATAGGAATTGAAGCACTCCGATATTTAGCATACGGAATTATGCTAATTTCAGGAATATCAATCTTTATTGCCTTATTCAACACCTTAAAAGAGCGTAAAAATGAGTTTGCACTTTTAAGAGTAAATGGGGCAAAACGTTTCCAACTTTTAAAACTAATAATGATTGAAAGTATTTTACTTTGTATTGTAGGATTTATTTTTGGTACGATTTTGGGAAGAATAGCATTAATGCTCATTTCAAATTCAGCAGAACAAGATTTTAAATTTAGTTTCAATCCGTATGAATTTATTTGGAAAAAAGAAGGAATATTATTTGGATTAACTTTGTTAGTCGGATTTTTTGCTGCCTTAATTCCAGCGATAAAAGCATATCAATTAAATATTTCAAAAACACTAGCCAATGCGTAATTATATTAAAACTTCAATCGCTTTATTAGTTGTAATTTCACTTTTTAGTTTTAACAATAAAGAGGTAAAACCAACTTTCAAGAACAGTAAAAATACTACTTTAACAGATACTTTAACATGGAGTTTACTTAGTAAAATTGACTATTTAAAAAAACCAGATAAAATATATGGAGAAGTTATGTTTCCAGTAATTAATCCAAAATTAAAATCATTACAAGGAAAGCCAATAATTATAAGTGGATTTATTATTCCTATCGATAATAAAAACTATGCCATCAGTAAAAATGTTTTTGCAGCATGTTTTTTCTGTGGTAAATCAGGACCAGAAACAATAATGGGAATTAAATTTAAAGGAGATTTGCCAAAATTGAAAACAGATCAATATGTAACCTTAAAGGGAACATTTAGATATAATGATAACGATGTAGAAGATTGGATATATCATATAGAAAATGCCATAATCACTTCAGGAAAATAATTTGAAGCCCATTTTTTGGGCTTTTTTTAATCGCAATTCCTGCTATTCGTTTCAATCTATTATTTATGAGTTCTATAAGAACTCATAAATAATAGGATTTTCACTATTATCAGGGCTAATACCAAACAAAAGGAATAAAAAATGACTTTAAAAAATAAAAAACACCTCTTTTTTGATTTAGATCATACACTTTGGGATTTTGATAAAAATTCAGCAGTAGCATTTGATATCATCTTTAAAAAGCATGAATTTAATTTTACAACAAATGATTTTTTACAACATTACATACCAAGAAACCAATATTATTGGAAGCTTTACCAAGTAAACAAAATTTCACAAGAAGAGCTACGTTATAAAAGATTAAAAGATGTTTTTGATGTTTTAGAAGTAGAAATTTCAGACGAATTAGTATATCAAATTTCAGACGAATACATTTATCATTTACCAAATAGTAATCATTTATTTGAAGGAACAGTAGAAGTATTAGAATATTTAAAATCAAATTATATTTTACACATAATTACAAACGGATTTGACTTAGTTCAAGATAAAAAATTAAAAAATTCAAATATTAAACACTACTTTAGTACTATAACTAATTCTGAACTGGCAGGAGTTAAAAAGCCTCATCCAAATATTTTTGATTTTGCATTATCATCAGCAAAAGCAAGTAAAGAAGAAAGCGTTATGATAGGAGATAGCTTTGAAGCCGATATTGAAGGTGCTTTAGAATTTGGAATAGATGCTATTTTTTTTAATGAGCAAAAAGTAAGTGTCGAAAAAGAAGTGTTTCAAATTAATCATTTATTAGAACTCAAAAGTTTTTTATAACATGAAAAAAGTAATATTTATTATTGCATTGTTTTTTTCTTTCTTTCTTCAAGCACAAGAAAAATATAAATATGTAATTGTACCTAGTCAGTTTTCTTTTTTTAAAGAAGCAGATAAATATAATTTAAATAGCTTAACGAAATCATTCTTTGAAACAGAAGGATTTATTGTTTTTTATGATACAGATATACCAGATCATTTATTGAATGATAGATGTGAAATGCTATATGCAGATGTTCTAGAAAACAATAAATTATTTACAACAAATTTAAATGTTAATATAAAAGATTGTGCTAATAAGATAATTGCTGAAAGTGTAATAGGAACAAGTAGAGATAAAGATTTTCAGAGAGCATATACAATTGCTTTACGTAATGCTTTAACCTCGTTAAGAGGTAAACTAAATTTCGCAAACACTTATGTTAAATCTCAGAATAAAACACAAGAGATTAAAGAAGCGAAAAATATAATTAAATCTGAAAAATATAATAATTCTGATTTAATAGTAGATAATCAAACTATAAAGAATGATAAGAAGGAATTTAATGAGAAACTTACCGCTATAGAAACAGCTAGTGGGTATAAATTATTGAACTCAAAAGGACTAGAAATTATGGTTTTAGGAAATACTTCAGTAGATAATGTTTTTTTTGCTTACAGAGATAGAATACAAGGTATTTTAATAAGAAAAATAAATGATTGGTACTTTGATTATTATGAAAAAGGAGTGCTTGTTTCTAAAAAAATAGATATAGCTTTTTAAGCTTGAGGTATTTTTTAAAAAAAATTAATATCCATATTTATCTTTCCATCTATTCTTTAAAAATTGACGTAGTTCTTTTTCACGAGCATTATCGCCAGGTTCAAAAAGTTTAGTTTGAGAAATTTCATTAGGTAGAAACTCTTGTTCCGCGAAATTGTTCGGGAAATCATGAGAGTATTTATACTCTTCTCCGTAGCCTAATTCTTTCATTAGTTTTGTTGGAGCATTTCTTAAATGTATAGGAATAGATAAATCGCCTGTTTGTTTTACTAATTGTTGCGCTTTATTAATTGCCATGTAGCTTGCATTACTCTTAGCAGAGCTTGCTAAATAAATAGCACATTGACTTAAAATAATTCTGCTCTCAGGATAACCAATAGTTGTAACAGCTTGAAAAGTATTATTCGCCATTATTAAAGCAGTAGGATTTGCATTGCCAATATCTTCACTTGCTAAAATAAGCATTCTTCTTGCAATGAATTTCACATCTTCACCTCCTTCAATCATTCTAGCTAACCAGTAAACCGCTCCATTTGGATCACTTCCTCGTATCGATTTTATAAAAGCAGAAACAATGTCATAATGCTGTTCTCCCGTTTTATCGTATAAAACAGTGTTTTTTTGAACTAAATGTAGAACTCTTTCATTTGTAATGTCAATATCATCATCATTTGAAGCATTAATAACAAGTTCAAAAATGTTTAATAATTTCCTTCCATCACCACCAGAAAGTCTTAATAATGCTTCGGTTTCTTTTAATTGAATGTTTTTAGTTTTTAAAACTTCATCTGTTTTAATAGCTCTTTTTAAGAGAGACTCTAAATCTTCTTTTGTAAAAGGGTTTAATACATAAACCTGACATCTCGACAGTAATGCGGGAATGACTTCAAAACTTGGGTTTTCAGTTGTAGCTCCAATTAATGTTACCCATCCTTTTTCAACAGCAGCTAATAAGGAATCTTGTTGCGATTTGCTAAAACGATGAATTTCATCAATAAAAAGTATAGGATTTTTAGCAGTAAATAAGCCTCCACTTTGTTTTGCTTTTTCAATGACTTCTCGAATATCCTTAACTCCAGAATGTATAGCACTTAATTGGTAGAAAGGGCGTTTGCTTTCTTGTGCCATTATTTGCGCAAGTGTTGTTTTTCCTGTTCCTGGCGGACCCCAAAGAATTAAACTAGGAATTATTCCTTTTGCAATTTGGTGTGTTAACGATCCTTGATTTCCAACTAAATGTAGCTGGCTAATATATTCAGATAAATGTTGTGGACGGATTCTTTCTGCTAATGGTGCTTCCATTGTGTAAAATTAGCTAATGCATTAAAATGAAACAATTTTTAACCTGTTTTTTTAATAATTTTCTAGTTTAAAGAATTAGTTTTTTAATGGTTAAACTGACAAAAAATCAGAATTATTTTTTTGGTGTTATCTTTGAGTATAAAAACGTATGAGAAAAGAGAATTTAGATAATCCATTTATATTTACCCGTTCAGTTATATTGCTACCTGTCTTGTTTGTGCTGCTTTTATGGATTGTGTTTTGGTTTGAAACACGTTTCCATATTAGCCTTTCTCATTATGGTATTTATCCGAGAGAATCATTTGGAGCAAAAGGGATTTTATTTAGTGCTTTTCTTCATGGAAATTTACAACATTTAGTTAATAATTCTTTAGCATTAATTGTGTTATTAGCAATACTTCGTTTTTTTTATAGAGAACAATCTATTTTAGTTTTGATTTTTGGAATTTTATTTTCTGGATTAGGTACGTGGTTGTTAGGAAGACCAAGTTATCATATTGGAGCAAGCGGATTAATATATGCTTTAGTTAGCTTTATATTTTTTAAAGGAATTTTTACTAAATATTATAGATTGATGTCTTTGTCTTTTGTAATTGTTCTCTTATATGGAGGAATGGTTTGGTATATGTTTCCAGATGTAGAAAAAGGAATTTCTTGGGAAGGTCATTTAAGCGGATTTATAACAGGTTTAGCTATGGCATTACTTATGAAAACCCCACAATTTGCAAAACCTGTTATTTATGAATGGGAAAAACCAGATTTTAATCCAGAGGCAGATCCATTCATAAAAAATTTTGATGAGAAAGGAAATTTTAGCCCACAACCAAAACCAGAAGAAATAATAAGAGAATATTTTTCATCATCACTAAAAGTAATCTATGATTTTATTGGAATTAAAAACAAGTAGTTGATTATTTTATTAATCGTTGTCTTACTGTTTCATATAAAAATGCACCGCAAGCAACAGATACGTTTAATGATTCAATAGTTCCGTACATTGGTAGTTTTGCTTTGTGATCTACAATTTTTAATACAGAAGGATTCACTCCTCTATCTTCACTACCCATAATTATTGCAGTAGGTTCAGTAAATGAAATATCATAAATGGTATTATCTGTTTTTTCAGTAGCAGCAATAGTTTGGATGCCACTAGCTTGTAAGAAATAGATAGCATCTTTAATATGCTCAACTTTACAAATAGGAACATTGAACACAGCACCAGCACTAGTTTTTACAGTATCTCCATTTACAGGAGCAGAACCTTGTTTTTGTACAATAATACCATCTACACCAGTACATTCGGCAGTTCGTATTATAGCTCCAAAATTTCGAGCATCAGATAATTGGTCTAAAATAAGAAAAAGAGGTGTCTTTCCAGATTCAAGGATATTAGTTACTAAAGTTTCAATATCATGAAATGATACAGGTGAAATTGTAGCTACAGCTCCTTGATGATTTTTTGATGTTAAACGGTTAAGTTTCTCAACAGGAACATAAGAGAAGTTAATATTCTTCTTCTTCATTACCTTCATTAATTCTTGCATTAATTCTCCCTGACTTTCTTTTTGTATAAAAACTTTGTCAATCTCTTTACCTGCTTGGATGGCTTCGATTATTGCTCTTATTCCAAAAATTTGATTCTCTTTTTCCATGATGCAAATGTATAAAAAAAACCACCTCAAATGAGGCGGTTTAATTATTTTTGGAATTTTACTGTTATTTTAGTTTACATCCCAGAAAATAGGAGTGTCTAATTCATCACCACCTATTGCTGCAACAGCAGCATTATAGTTGCTTAAATTTAATGTTTGTTCTCTTAAAGGATAAGTGTATCTTTTAGGAACAGGGATGTTTGCAACAGCAGCTATATTCATAATTGGAGCATCATATTTTCTGTAAACTGACCATCCTTCAAAACCTCTGTTGTACATTGCTAGCCAAAACTGAAAACCAATTTTTTGTCTCCAAGTACCAGTTGCAGTTGTATAAGCCACAGATGGTTGAGCTAAGTATGTTGCAATGTCTGCCGTAGCAATTCCCCAATCATTCATTGATGCAGTTATTCCTGCATTATAATGTGATTCAGCAGTTCCTCCAACAGCATATCCTCTTTCAGTAGCTTCAGCTAATAAAAATTCTATTTCAGCATAATCTAGAAGTACGCCTCTAAATGTTTGAGTTTTTAATTGAGTTCCTATATGTGAGAAAGCAGGGAAGTTATTAACTGCTCCATACGTTCCGCCAAGGAATCTTGAAAAAGCTAGATCATCTCCAACTATATTTCCTGCTGTTATATTGATGATGCTGATTGTGTTAGTGGTAAAGCTTGAAATTTTTCCTAAAAAAATAGGGTCAGGAATAATACCGTCAGCTCCTGGTGGTAATATTCTAAAAACTCTATCTCCAATTTCTGGAGTAGTAATTAATGTTGAGCTAAATTCAATTGTAGTAGTTGTTGATGGAGGTGTTGGGTTTGTTATTGCTAAAATATCTCCTAAACTATATTTAATATTTTCATCAAAATAACTAACTCTTCTAGGGTCTTTGATGTCATTCATATAATTAACAATAGTATTTGCAGCGACAAAATCATTTCTTCCACTCTCTACTAGGTCAGACCATACAGGGTTAGCATTTGTCGAATTTGATTCATAGGCTAATGTTGCATTATCTGCATTTGAACTAAATATACCAGCAATTACAGCTTCTTCAGCATTGGTTTGTGATAAAGTGGTCATAGATGGTACATCTGCTATACGCATTGCTAGTTTGAATTTTACTGAATTCGCAAATTTTAACCACTGTGTAATATTTCCTCCGTAAATTTGATCAGAACTAGTAAATCCAGCATCTCCTGATATTGAAAAAGTATTTATGGCAGTGTTTATTCTTACAATTAAGTCTTCATAAATTGTCTTTGCGTCATCATATTCTGGAGTAGGTTCTAATGAGCCTTGTAGTGCAGCACTGTAAGGAATATTTCCATAAGTATCTACTAGTTGTTGCCAAGTATATACTTCTAAAACAGAAATCATTGCTATTTTATTAGGTGTATTTACCTTAGATTTTGCATCTTTCAAGTCATACAGTACATCACGATACATTTCAGAATAATGATTGTCTGCAACTCTTCTGTTGTTTAAATCATAATTAGATTCGTCATTATAAGTGGTTTGTGTCCAGTATTGTGAGAAAAGTCTAAATACATTTGTATTTATGTTTGGACTTTCCATTTGGTCAAATAAACTTTTAATAGAAGCGTTAAATAATGACTCCGCAGAAACTTGTGTTGGTTTATTAGGATCTCTATTTAAGTCTTCGTATTTTTCATCTGATGTGCAACTTACAATTAGTACAGATGATAATAAAATTATATATTTTTTCATAGTATTTTGTATTAGAATTCTAATTTTAAACTTGCTCCAATTTCTCTTACAGACGGGTATGCTCCAGACTGGTAACCTTGAATGTTTCCAGAACTTAATCCAGATTCAGGGTCAGAGTATGGTGTATTTTTATGAATAATCCATAGGTTTCTTCCTATTATAGAAAGAGAAAGTCTTTGTAATGAGAGGCTTTGTGTTAATTTGTCGGAAAAAGTGTATCCTATAGTAACTTCTCTCAGTTTTACAAATGATGCGTCGTATACATGTGCAGCTTGCGGATCATTTGCGACTCCCCAAGGACTTGTGTCTGCAAAAGAAGCATCAGCTACAACTGTATTTTGAGAACCATCAGCTTGTACTCCGTCTAAAATTACACCACCTCCTGCAGAAACAGGGTCTCGCAATGGATTGCCTAAATGATTGTTACCAGCTGTGAAGTCATAAAGTCCAGAGTAATAACCGTACCAAGTATCAAGAGAGAAAACATCTCCACCTTTTTGGATATCAATAAGGAAACTCAGATTTAAGTTTTTGTATTTTAAATTATTTTTAACTCCACCAGTCCAGTCTGGGTTAATGTTTCCTATTACATTATTGTTAGATGAAGTTTTTAAGTAATATCCATCTGTTCCGATAATTGGTTGTCCGTTTTCGTGATAAATATAATCTTTACCTCTGATTACTCCAAACGGTTCTCCTAAGGCAGCACCAAGTGTAATTCCTCCTTGCACTGAAGCTAGTTGGATGAATTCAATGTCTTCTGCTAGTCTAGTAACTTCACTTCTGTTTTGAGCATAATTCAATTTAATATCCCATGAGAAGTTTTCCGTTTTAATTGGTGTACCGTTTACCATTACCTCAAGACCTTTATTTTCCATGTCTGCACCGTTTAACCAAACGTTGGTTCCACCAGTAGCAGTTGATACATCAATTGGTGTAATTAAGTCAATAGTTTTTCTTTGATAATATGAAAAATCAAATCCAAATCTGTTTTTGAATAATTGAATTTCTAGACCTAATTCAATATCTTTAGATTTTTCTGCTTTTAAATTTGGATTATTAAAAAAAGAAGGGTTAGTTGCACTTGAAGCTCCACCAAATCCAGGAGTAATCTCATAAGTGTTGAATATTTGATATGGATCTGTATCGTTACCTACTTCTGCATAGTTGGCTCTAAATTTACCAAATGATAGCCAATCTTGTTTAATCAAGTTAGAGAAAACTAAACTTGCAGAAACTGATGGGTAAAAGTATGTATTGTTGTCTGACGGTAATGAAGAAGACCTATCTCTTCTAGCTGTTGCATCTAAGTAATACGTTCCTTTGTAACCTAATCCTATTTTTGCAAAAACACCATCAACTTTTTTAGTGTAGTCAACTTTAGTGTAGTCGTCAGTAGTTAAGGGGTTTGCGGAGTTTGCTAATGTGAATAGGCCAGGCGTAACTAGTCCTCCATTTGTGCTTGCTTCAATTGAGTTTAATTTATTTACTCTTAAGTTAAAACCTACTAATCCATCAAGTGTTAGGTTTTTGTTTACATCATAGTTTAATGTTCCCATTAAATCATAGTTGAATTCGGATGTTTTTCTTTGTGATGAAGTATAGTCAGATACACCGTTTGAACCTACATCTTTTCTCTCCTCTCTAAGTTCAGAATATGTATCATAGCTGAATCTACCTAATATATTAAACCAACTTGTTACTTCTTGAGTTAGAGTAAAGTTACCTATGTATCTATCTCTGCTATCATTTTGATAGTTTTTGTATAAAGTCCAGTATGGATTGTCTGTGTATTGTGGTATTCTATTTGTATTAGAAACAGGATTCCAAGTAATGTTTTGTCCAGTACTAAAGAATGCATTTCTTTGTTCGCTTATATCAACATTAGTTTGCCACCACTGACGAAAAGCTTGCATAAGATTACCACCGCTATAACCAGTTCCATTTCTACCTCTTCCGCTAGTGTTTATGTATGAAAAATCTACAGATCCCTTTAATTTATCAGTGAAATTTTGTGAGGCTGAAAATGATAAATTATTTCTTTTTATTTCACTGTTAGGCATTACACCTTCTTGTGTTTTATTTGTAAACCCTAATCTAAAACTACCTGTATCAGTGTTTTTACCAAATGAAACAGAATTTGTATAAGTAATTCCAGTTTTGAATATAGAATTTGGAGTGTTTTTAGCTGCAACCCATGGAGTAGCCTGTAAGTATCCAGGTAATTCTGGATATATTGAATTCCATTGGTAAACATTTAAGTTTGGATCGAAAGCAGTCCCGTAAGATGCATCTAAGTCAAATGGGACTGATAAGTCATTTGTACCATCCCCATTTATATCTATTGTACTATTTAATGTATTGTCTCCATCATAACCAGCTCCATATCTGTTTTGATATTTAGGTAATGTTTCCATGTCCACTGTTCCAGCTGTTACAGAACTTGTGAAAGAAACTCCAATTCCTTTACCTTTCTTGCCTTTTTTTGTTGTAATAATAATAGCACCATTACTGGCTCTTGATCCATATAGTGCTGTTGCGGCAGCTCCTTTTAAGACATTTAAAGATTCAATGTCATCTGGATTTATATCCATGGCTGCATTACCGTAATCATAACCTCCTCGTCCTGTTCTTTGGTCTGCACTATTGTTAGTGTTATTTATGATTGGAGTTCCGTCAATTATTATTAAAGCTTGATTATTACCACTAATAGAGTTATATCCTCTAACAACAATATTAGTTGATCCTCCCATAGTTCCAGATGATTGAATATCTAAACCAGCTACTTCTCCAGATAAAGCATCTGCAAAGTTTGTTACAGGTGTGTCAGAAATATCATCTCCTTTTACTTCTTGAGTTGCGTATCCTAAAGATTTTTTTTCTCGACTTATTCCAAGAGCTGTTACAACAACTCCTTCTAGAGTTGTTACGTCTTCAAGCATTTTAACATTTAATGTTGTTGAATTAACAACAACTTCTTGTGTTTTCATACTGATATAGCTAAAAATCAAGGTGGTTCCTTGTTTTACGCTAATTCTAAAATTTCCATCAAAATCAGACTCAGTACCATTTGTGCTTCCTTTTTCTAAGATTGAAACACTTGGTAAGGGTTGTCCGTTTTGATCTGTAACTGTTCCGGAAACAGTTGTTACTTGGGCGAAAATAAATTGCCCTAACATTATTACTAAGAGTGTTAGTAATCCGTTAAACTTAGATTTCATATTTGTTTATTTGAATTAGTTGTTTCAAAATTCAAAAAAAAAATATTGTAATCCTAATAAATTTTAATGTTTTTTTAACATTTCACATAAAATTTATTAAAAGTTTGTTTTAAAACTAATTTGAATAATTGAATTTGAAAGTTTGATAGCTTGGTTTTTTGTTGACCCATTTGAATAAATTAAATGGAATAATCCATTTTTTGTTAATATTTCAAAGCCTATTCCTATTCCTAGTAATTGATTTTCTAGTTTTGATGTTTTATCTTGAATATATCCGTAGTCTAAGATTGAATGTATGTGTATTGTAGGTGAAAGTAAGTATCGGTATTCGGAAATTATACTCATGAATGTATTTGCTTGTAATGAATTTTCTCTGAATCCTCTGATTGAATTAATCCCTCCAAAACGATATAATTCATTTATTACAAATTGACTACTGTCAAGATAAAAAGATTGGTTTTTTATAAAAATTGTGTTTTTTTGATTTAAATTTATGATATGACTTGCTTCTAGTTGAATGAAAAATTGTTTTTCTTTTTTAATGTTTGTTTTTCTATTTCCTATTCCAGTATTGAGTGAAAAAAAAGTTTTTTCTGGGTAAAAAAAGTTTTCTTTATTTTTTTTTGAGTATTCAAAGGTTAATGTGTAGAATTTGCTTTTGTAATTGGATAATGAATTAGTATTTATGTTTTGAATATCTACCGAAGTGGTGTTTTGGATGCCTAGGTGTATTTTTTTATTTAATGTAAAATAGTATCCCAAATCGAGTTTTGATTGTGTATTTTGAAATAAACTATCCTGTTTAAATATTTTTAAATTTGCTTTTATTCCGAAAGATGTTTTGAATAGATAAGGTATTTCTGTGTTAAGAAAAAAGGATGTTTGGTTGTTTCCGTCATTTTTCCAATATAAGTTGAATTTTTCTGCTGAATTCAAGATATTGTGTAAGGAGAGGTCAAGGTAGCCATTGAAAGTTAGATTGTTTTCTTTGTCATTTGAGAAGCCAACAAATCCATCAAATTTATTTGGTTTTGATTTTTCTAAATAAGTGAAAATTTTTGTACTGTCTTTCGTGAATAATATTTCAGGATATTTTTTTTGATTGACAAAGTTAAATTGGTTTAAATCTTTATAGATGGTAGATACTAAATCTTGATTAAAAGTTTTGTTTTTTAATTTTTTATTAAAATTGGTTTTGATATTTTTAGGGAAATTATTGTATCCTAATATGATAAGTTCGTCAAATGTTCTTTTAGAGTTTAATTTTATTATTAAATCAGAGGTTAGGTGGTTGTTAATTATGTTTTGGTTTGTTAACTGTATTTTGGCTAAGGAAAATCCTTTTTGTTCTAGTGTGTTTAGGTTGTGTTGTATCCAAGATTGAGTCTCTTGAATAGGAATTGATATGGTGTCTTTTTTGAGATTAAGTAAAGTTTTGTTTTCTCCTATATATATATTAATGAAAGAAGTTTTTTCTCCAATATTGTAATTGAATAAAAATGTACTGTCATTTATTTTTGTTTGCTTTACTAAAAAGTATTCAAAATACCCAAATTTAGTAAGTGTTGAGTCGAATTCTTTAATTGTGCTGATTATAGAAGAAATATCTTTGTGTTTTTTTAAGTAATTTATGCTGTCTATTGTTTTTGTCTCGTTTTTTGTACTTCCTTCGATTTTTAAATTAAAATTTTGCCCATTAGATAAATGAGTATTGATAAAAAAGAGTAAAATATAAAGTTTTTTCATTGTTGTAAAATAACGTAAAAAAATAAAATAAATTTCATTCTAAGCACATGTAGATGTTGATTTTTATGTTTTTTAGAGGAGTGTTGTAGTTTTAGAATAATAGATTAGTGTTCTAGTGGAAGGTTGCTATGTGTTGATAATGTTGAAAATAAATAAATTAGATTTGTTTTGTAATAAATAATGACTACATTTGCAGCCCCTAAAAAGTGTTAGGGAGTTAAATTTATTAGTAATAATTATAAACAATTATGCCAACAATTCAACAATTAGTAAGAACTGGAAGAGCCAAAATAACTAAGAAGAGTAAATCGGCTGCTTTAGATTCTTGTCCTCAAAGAAGAGGGGTTTGTACGCGTGTTTATACCACAACACCAAAAAAACCAAACTCGGCAATGCGTAAAGTTGCTCGTGTTCGTTTAACAAATGGTAATGAGGTAAATGCTTACATTCCTGGAGAAGGACACAATCTACAAGAGCACTCGATAGTATTAGTTAGAGGTGGAAGAGTAAAAGATTTACCAGGTGTGCGTTACCACATCGTTCGTGGAGCATTAGATACTGCAGGTGTTGCAGGTAGAACACAACGTAGATCTAAGTATGGAGCAAAACGTCCAAAACCAGGACAAGCTGCAGCAACAACTGGAAAGAAAAAGTAATTTAAAAATCTTTTAAAGAAAAGACATGAGAAAAAGAGCGGCCAAAAAAAGACCCCTTTTACCAGATCCAAAATTTAACGATCAGTTAGTAACGCGTTTTGTGAATAACTTAATGTGGGATGGTAAAAAATCAACAGCTTTTAAAGTTTTTTATGATGCATTAGATATCGTAGAGGCTAAAAAGCAAGATGCAGAAAAGACTGCGTTAGAAATTTGGAAAGATGCATTAACAAATGTTATGCCTCACGTAGAAGTGCGTTCACGTAGAGTGGGTGGAGCTACATTTCAAATTCCAATGCAAATTCGTCCAGATAGAAAAATTTCATATTCTATGAAATGGATGATTCTTTATGCGAGAAGAAGAAATGAAAAATCGATGGCTAATAAGTTGGCTTCTGAAATTTTAGCTGCGGCTAAAGAAGAAGGTGCTGCGGTTAAGAAAAGAATGGATACTCATAAAATGGCAGAAGCTAATAAAGCTTTCTCTCACTTTAGATTTTAATTCATAAAATATTAGAAATGGCTAGAGATTTAAAATATACTAGAAATATTGGAATTGCAGCTCATATTGATGCTGGTAAAACAACAACAACAGAGCGTATCCTATTTTACACTGGAAAATCACATAAAATTGGTGAAGTACACGATGGTGCTGCAACAATGGACTGGATGGCACAAGAACAAGAAAGAGGTATTACTATTACTTCTGCTGCGACAACTTGTGAGTGGAATTTTCCAACTGAACAAGGTAAGGTTTTACCTGAATCACAAGCATATCACTTTAATATTATTGATACTCCTGGACACGTTGACTTTACTGTAGAGGTAAATCGTTCTTTACGTGTATTAGATGGTTTGGTTTTCTTATTTAGTGCTGTTGATGGTGTTGAGCCTCAATCTGAAACTAACTGGAGACTTGCTGATCAATATAGAGTACCTCGTATGGGGTTTGTTAATAAGATGGACCGTCAAGGGTCTAACTTTTTAGCTGTTTGTGATCAAGTTAAAGATATGTTGAAATCAAATGCGGTTGCGATTACATTGCCAATTGGAGAGGAAAATGATTTTAGAGGAGTTGTTGACTTAGTGAAAAATCAAGCTATTGTATGGCATGATGAAACACAAGGGGCTACTTTTGATATTATTGATATTCCTGCTGATATGGTTGATGATGTGAAGCATTATCGTTCAATTCTTATCGAAGAGATTGCTACTTATGATGAAAATCTTTTAGATAAGTATATGGAGGATGAAAACTCTATTACAGAGGATGAAATTAACAAAGCATTGCGTGCTGCTACTATCGATATGGCTATCATTCCTATGATTGCAGGTTCTTCTTTTAAAAATAAAGGAGTACAATTTATGTTAGATGCTGTGTGTAAATATTTGCCTTCTCCGATGGATAAAGAAGGTATTGAAGGTATTCATCCTGATGATCAAGATTTATTAGAAGAAGATCAAAAGAAAATTTTACGTCGTCCTGATCCGAAAGAGCCATTTGCTGCTCTTGCATTTAAAATTGCTACCGATCCTTATGTTGGTCGTTTAGCTTTCTTCCGTGCTTATTCGGGTCGTTTGGATGCTGGTTCTTATATTTTGAACACACGTTCAGGGAATAAGGAAAGAATTTCGCGTATTTATCAAATGCATGCTAACAAGCAAAATCCAATCGAATATATTGAGGCTGGAGATATTGGAGCTGCTGTAGGATTTAAAGATATCAAGACTGGAGATACAATGTGTGATGAAAAACATCCAATTATTCTTGAGTCAATGAAATTCCCTGATCCAGTAATCGGTATTGCGATTGAGCCTAAAACAAAAGCTGACGTGGATAAAATGGGTATGGCTTTAGCTAAATTAGCTGAAGAAGATCCAACATTTACAGTTAGAACAGATGAAGCTTCTGGTCAAACCATTATTTCAGGTATGGGTGAGCTACACTTGGATATCTTAGTTGATCGTATGAAACGTGAATTTAAGGTTGAAGTGAATCAAGGTGAGCCTCAAGTTGAATATAAAGAAGCATTTACAAGATTGGCTAATCATAGAGAGGTTTATAAAAAGCAATCAGGAGGTCGTGGTAAATTTGGAGATATTGTATTTACATTAGAGCCTGCTGAAGAAGTGGATGGTAAAGTTCCAATGGGATTACAGTTTGTTAATGCTGTAAAAGGAGGAAATGTTCCTAAGGAGTATATTCCGGCTGTTGAGAAAGGTTTCCGTGAGGCAATGAAGACTGGACCATTAGCTGGTTATGCTGTGGATAGTTTAAAAGTTACTTTAACGGACGGATCTTTCCACCCTGTGGATTCTGATGCATTATCTTTTGAATTAGCTGCTAAATTAGGGTATAAAGAAGTGGCGAAAGCTGCTGGAGCTGTTATTCTTGAGCCTATCATGAAAATTGAAGTTATTACTCCTGAAGAAAACATGGGTGATATTGTTGGAGATTTGAACCGTCGTAGAGGTCAAGTTAATGACATGGGTGATAGAAATGGTGCAAAAACAATTAAAGCTGATGTGCCATTATCTGAAATGTTTGGATATGTTACTACTTTAAGAACTTTATCTTCAGGTAGAGCAACTTCAACAATGGAATTTTCACATTATGCTGAAACTCCTTCTAATATTTCAGAAGAAGTTATTAAGAAAGCTAAAGGTAACGCTTAATTTTAAGAAAATGAGTCAAAAAATTAGAATAAAACTAAAATCATACGATCATAATTTAGTAGATAAATCTGCTGAAAAAATCGTTAAGACTGTAAAAAGTACAGGTGCTGTAGTTACTGGGCCTATCCCATTACCTACAAATAAAAAAATCTTTACTGTTTTACGTTCTCCTCACGTAAATAAAAAATCAAGAGAACAATTCGAATTAAGTTCGTATAAGAGATTGTTAGATATCTATAGTTCTTCTTCAAAGACTATTGATGCTTTGATGAAATTGGAATTGCCAAGTGGAGTTGAAGTAGAGATTAAAGTATAATTTCTTAACTGCTTAGCAGTATAAATATTAAAAACCGTTTGTAATTTAAAATTGCAACGGTTTTTTTAATATCTCTCAATTAAAAAGGTTATGTTTTTTGTTAAAAATAAACATAACTAATTATTTTTGCGAGAATTAAAAAATAATTATATATTTGCACCCTCAAAATGAGGATTGTGCATATATGTTGTTATATGTAAAAAAAATGAGTTTAATTAATTAATTAGTTTTATATGTCTGGGTTAATCGGAAGAAAAATTGGCATGACTAGCATCTTTGATGAGAACGGGAAGAATATTCCTTGTACTGTAATTGAAGCTGGTCCATGTGTAGTTACCCAAGTCAGAACCGATGAGGTTGACGGGTATAGTGCTCTTCAACTTGGTTTCGATGACAAAACTGAAAAGCATACAGTTAAAGCAGAAGAAGGTCACTTCAAGAAAGCTGGAACAGTAGCTAAGAAGAGAGTTGTTGAGTTCAAGTATTTTGAAGAAGAACACAAATTAGGTGAAGTTCTTACAGTGGATTTATTTACTGAAGGAGAATTTGTAGATGTTCAAGGAGTGTCTAAAGGTAAAGGTTTTCAAGGGGTTGTTAAACGTCACGGATTTGGTGGTGTTGGTCAAGCAACTCATGGTCAACATAACCGTTTAAGAGCGCCGGGTTCTGTAGGTGCATCGTCTTATCCTTCTAGAGTATTCAAAGGAATGCGTATGGCTGGAAGAACGGGAGGAGAGAATGTTACAATTCAAAATCTTAAAGTTTTAAAAGTTGTTGCTGACAAAAATCTTTTAGTTGTTAAAGGATGTGTGCCAGGGCATAAAAACTCTTATGTAATCATTCAGAAGTAATGGAAGTAAAAGTATTAGATTTTAACGGAAAAGATACTGGAAGAAAAGTACAACTTTCTGATTCAGTATTCGCAATCGAACCAAATAATCACGCGGTTTATCTTGATGTTAAGCAGTATTTAGCAAATCAAAGGCAAGGTACTCATAAAGCTAAAGAGAGAGCAGAAGTTGCTGGAAGTACGCGTAAGATTAAGAAACAAAAAGGAACAGGAACTGCTCGTGCAGGTAGTGCTAAGAATCCTTTATTTAAAGGAGGAGGTACTGTTTTTGGACCTAGACCAAGAAGTTATTCATTTAAATTGAATAAAAACTTGAAAAGATTAGCTAGAAAATCTGCTTTATCATTAAAAGCAAAAGAGTCTAGTTTGATTGTTTTAGAAGACTTTACATTTGAAACTCCAAATACTAAAAATTTCATTAATGTGTTGAAAGCTTTAGGATTAGATAATAAAAAATCTTTATTTGTGTTGGGAGATATAAATAAAAATGTATATTTGTCGTCACGTAATTTAAAAACCTCTAAGGTTGTAACTTCTTCAGAATTAAGTACTTATGCAGTTTTAAATGCAAATAGTTTAGTTGTTTTGGAAGGTGCTTTAGCTGGAATTGAAGATAATTTAAGTAAATAATAAGGTTATGAGTATCATTATTAAGCCAATTATAACTGAAAAAATAACTAAAGATGGTGAGCTTTTTAACCGTTTTGGTTTTGTAGTTGATAAAAAAGCAAATAAAATTCAAATCAAAAATGCAGTTGAAGCTGTGTATGGTGTGAATGTTGTTGCTGTTAATACTATGAATTATAGAGCGGATAGAAGTGTAAAATACACTAAAAGTGGTTTGATCAGTGGAAAAACAAACGCATATAAGAAAGCGGTTGTTCAAGTACAAGAAGGAGAAACAATAGATTTTTATAATAATATCTAATAGAAAATGTCAGTTAGAAAATTAAAACCTATTACCCCAGGTCAGCGTTTTAGAGTTGTTAATAGCTTTGACACTATTACAACTGATAAGCCGGAGCGTTCATTGATCGCACCGAAAAAAAACTCTGGAGGTAGAAATAGTCAAGGAAAGATGACCATGCGTTATGTTGGTGGTGGTCACAAACAAAAATATCGTATAATAGACTTTAAAAGAACTAAAGTTGGTGTTCCAGCTGTAGTTAAAACTATTGAATATGATCCAAATCGTTCAGCTTTTATTTCATTATTAGCGTATGCAGATGGAGCTAAAACTTACATCATCGCTCAAAATGGTTTAGAAGTTGGGCAAACTGTAGTTTCTGGTGCTGATGCTTCTCCAGAGATTGGAAATGCATTGCCTTTAAGTAAAATTCCTCTAGGTACTGTGATTTCATGTATCGAATTAAGACCAGGTCAAGGAGCTGTTATTGCTCGTTCTGCAGGAACTTTTGCTCAGTTAATGGCAAGAGATGGTAAGTACGCAACAATTAAAATGCCTTCTGGAGAAACAAGATTAATCTTGTTAACTTGTTCGGCAACAATTGGTGCAGTATCAAATTCTGATCATCAATTAGTTGTGTCAGGTAAAGCTGGTAGATCTAGATGGTTAGGTAGAAGACCTAGAACAAGACCAGTAGCAATGAACCCTGTTGATCATCCAATGGGTGGTGGTGAAGGACGTTCGTCAGGAGGTCATCCACGTTCGAGAAAAGGTTTACCTGCTAAAGGTTATAGAACTCGTTCTAAGGTTAACCCGAGTAATAAGTATATTGTAGAACGTAGAAAGAAATAATTAGATAGACATGGCACGTTCATTAAAAAAAGGACCTTATGTTCACTATAAATTAGAGAAAAAAGTTCAAGAAAATATAGAGAAAGATAATAAAGCTGTTATCAAAACTTGGTCAAGAGCTTCAATGATTACTCCAGATTTTGTTGGGCAAACTATTGCAGTGCATAATGGTCGTCAATTTGTACCTGTTTACGTTACTGAAAACATGGTAGGTCATAAATTAGGAGAATTTTCGCCAACTAGATCTTTTAGAGGTCATGCTGGTGCAAAAAATAAAGGTAAAAAATAATAAGAAGCTATGGGAGTTCGTAAAAGAGAAAGAGCAGAGCAGATTAAAGAAGCAAAAACACAAGTTGCGTTTGCTAAGTTAAATAACTGCCCTACTTCACCTAGAAAAATGCGCATTGTAGCAGATTTAGTTAGAGGTCAGAAGGTAGAATTAGCTCTTAATATATTAAGATTTAATAGTAAAGAAGCTTCTAGAAAATTAGAAAAACTGTTATTATCTGCGATAAATAATTATCAACAGAAAAATGCAGATGCTAGTTTAGAAGAAGCAGGCTTATTTGTAAAAGAGATTAGAGTTGATGGTGGTGCGATGTTAAAAAGACTTCGTCCAGCTCCTCAAGGTCGTGCACATAGAATTAGAAAGCGTTCTAATCACGTTACAATCGTGTTAGGATCAAATAATAACACACAAAGCAATTAATAAACAGTATGGGACAAAAGACAAATCCAATTGGAAATAGACTTGGTATCATCAGAGGATGGGACTCAAACTGGTATGGAGGAAATGATTATGGTGATAAAATCGCTGAAGATTTTAAAATCAGAAAATATATCCATGCGCGTTTATCAAAAGCGAGTGTATCAAAAGTAATAATCGAGAGAACTTTAAAACTTGTAACCGTTACTATCACTACTGCTAGACCTGGTATTATTATCGGAAAAGGTGGGCAAGAGGTAGATAAGTTGAAAGAAGAACTTAAGAAAATTACTGATAAGGAAATTCAAATCAATATTTTTGAAATCAAGAGACCTGAATTAGATGCGTATCTTGTAGCAAACAGTATTGCTCGTCAGATTGAAAGTAGAATCTCTTATAGAAGAGCTATTAAAATGGCGATTGCTGCTGCAATGAGAATGAATGCTGAAGGAATTAAAGTTTTAATTTCAGGTCGTTTGAATGGTGCTGAAATGGCACGTTCAGAAGGTTTTAAAGATGGAAGAATTCCATTATCAACTTTCAGAGCTGACATCGATTATGCATTAGCTGAAGCTCATACTACTTATGGTAGAATGGGAATCAAAGTATGGATAATGAAAGGTGAGGTTTACGGTAAGAGAGATCTTTCTCCGTTAGTAGGTATGGATAAACAAAAATCCAAATCTTCAGGATCATCTGGAAAAGGTAAACCAAATGCACGCAAAAGAAAGTAATTTTTTAAATTAAAGAAAAATGTTACAGCCTAAAAGAACAAAATACCGTAAGGTACAAAAGGGTAAAATGAAAGGTGTATCTCAAAGAGGTCACGAACTTTCTAATGGAATGTTTGGAATTAAATCTTTAGATTCAACTTTCATTACTTCTCGTCAAATTGAGGCAGCTCGTATTGCTGCTACTCGTTTTATGAAAAGAGAAGGACAGTTATGGATTAAAATATTTCCAGATAAGCCTATTACAAAGAAACCACTTGAAGTACGTATGGGTAAAGGTAAAGGTGCAGTTGAGTATTGGGCTGCAGTTGTGAAACCTGGAAGAATCATGTTTGAAGTTGGAGGAGTGCCTCTTTCTGTTGCAAAAGAAGCTTTACGTCTTGCTGCACAAAAACTTCCAGTTAAAACTAAGTTTGTTGTTGCTAGAGATTTCGAAGCATAATCAAAAAATATTATGAAACAATCAGAAATAAAAAATCTATCTGCAGCTGAGTTACAAGAAAAACTTAGTGAGTTAAAGAGAACGTATGCTGACTTAAAAACAGCTCATACTATTTCTCCAATTGAGAACCCTCTTCAAATAAGAACTATTAGAAGAGCTGTTGCTAGAGTTGCAACAGAGATAACTAAAAGAGAGTTACAATAATTGTATTCTGCTGAAAGATGGAAAAAAGAAATTTAAGAAAAGAAAGAGTTGGTGTTGTTACTAGCAATAAAATGGAGAAATCTATTGTTGTTTCTGAAACAAGAAGAGTAAAACACCCTTTATACGGTAAGTTCGTGTTGAAAACTAAAAAATATGTTGCACACGACGAAACAAACGACTGTAATATTGGAGATACTGTAAAGATCATGGAAACAAGACCTTTAAGTAAATCTAAATGTTGGAGATTAGTTGAAATCATTGAAAGAGCGAAATAATTATGGTACAACAAGAATCAAGATTAAAAGTAGCAGATAACACGGGAGCTAAAGAAGTTTTAACTATCCGTGTTTTAGGAGGAACGAAACGTCGTTATGCCTCTGTTGGAGATAAAATTGTAGTTTCTATTAAAGATGCAACGCCAAACGGAAACGTGAAAAAGGGTGCTGTTTCAACTGCAGTTGTTGTACGTACTAAAAAAGAAGTGAGAAGAGCTGATGGATCTTACATCCGTTTTGACGATAACGCATGTGTATTGTTAAACGCTGCAGGTGAAATGAGAGGTACTCGTGTTTTTGGTCCGGTTGCCAGAGAACTTCGTGAAAAACAATTCATGAAAATTGTATCATTAGCACCAGAGGTGCTTTAATTCTATAAATGATGACAAAGCTAAAAATTAAATCTGGAGACGTAGTAAAAGTAATCGCTGGTGACCACAAAGGTTCTGAAGGTGCTGTATTACGCGTTATCCGTGACAAAAATAAAGCGGTAGTTGAAGGTGTGAACATGGTTTCTAAACATACGAAACCAAGTGCGAAAAACCCTCAAGGTGGTATCGTTAAGAAAGAAGCTCCTATTCATATTTCTAATTTATCATTAATTGATCCAAAATCAAAATCAATTACTAAGGTAGGTTTTAAACAAGAAGGAGATAAGAAAGTAAGGTTTTCAAAAAAATCTAATCAAGTATTATAGTAATGGCTTATATACCTAGATTAAAAGAAGAATATAAGAGTAGAGTGATCTCTGCTCTTACAGAAGAGTTCGGTTACAAAAATGTAATGCAAGTTCCTAAACTTGAAAAAATTGTTGTAAGCCGCGGTGTTGGTGCAGCTGTGTCAGATAAGAAATTAGTTGATTATGCTGTAGAAGAAATGACGAAAATTACTGGTCAAAAAGCAGTTTCTACAATCTCTAAAAAAGATGTTGCATCTTTTAAATTGAGAAAAGGAATGCCTATTGGTGCTAAAGTAACTTTACGTGGTGAAAGAATGTATGAGTTCTTAGACAGATTGATTACATCTTCATTACCACGTGTAAGAGACTTCAATGGTATTAAGTCTACAGGTTTTGACGGAAGAGGTAATTATAACCTAGGAGTTTTAGAGCAAATCATTTTCCCAGAAATTGATATTGATAAAATTAATAAAATTTCTGGTTTTGATATTACTTTTGTAACTTCGGCAAATACAGATAAAGAAGCAAAATCATTATTAGCGGAATTAGGTTTACCTTTTAAAAAGAATTAAGATATGGCTAAAGAATCAATGAAAGCCCGTGAGGCGAAAAGAGAAGCGTTAGTAACTAAATATGCTGAAAAAAGAAAAGCTTTGAAAGAAGCTGGAGATTATGAAGCATTACAAAAATTACCTAAAAATGCATCTCCAGTTCGTTTACACAATCGTTGTAAGTTAACAGGAAGACCAAGAGGTTATATGCGTCAATTTGGTATTTCTCGTGTTACTTTCCGTGAAATGGCTAACCAAGGATTAATTCCAGGGGTTAAAAAAGCAAGCTGGTAATAAAAAATTTTAATTGGTTTCAGGTTCGCTAGAATAGTTCTAGCGAAAACCAAAACCGCAAATTCATACATATGTATACAGATCCTATTGCAGATTTTCTTACGAGAGTTAGAAATGCAGTTAGAGCAAATCACAAAGTAGTTGAGATTCCTGCTTCTAACTTGAAAAAAGAAATCACAAAGATTTTATTTGATCAAGGATATATTTTAAGTTACAAATTTGATGATAGTGGTGTTCAAGGCACTATTAAAATCGCTCTGAAGTACGACAAAGAAACTAAAGAGTCAGTAATTAAAGATATCCAAAGAATTAGTAAACCAGGTTTACGTAAATATGCTGGCTCTACTAAATTACCAAGAATATTAAACGGTTTAGGTGTTGCAATTGTTTCAACTTCTAAAGGAGTAATGACAGGTAAGCAAGCTAAACAGCTTAATGTTGGTGGAGAAGTAATTTGTTACGTATATTAATAATAAAGACGAAAGAATGTCAAGAATAGGTAAAAATCCAGTTGCAATTCCAGCAGGAGTAACCGTAGAGGTTAAAGATGCTGTAATTACAGTTAAAGGAAAATTAGGCGAGCTTTCTCAGGAATTTTCTGATGTTACAGTCAAAGTAGAAGATAACCAAGTTATCGTTGAACGTTCATCAGATCATAAGAATGAAAGAGCGAAACATGGACTTTATCGTTCTCTTATAAACAATATGATTATAGGAGTTTCAGAAGGTTTTACAAAACAATTAGAATTAGTTGGTGTAGGTTATAGAGCTTCTAATCAAGGACAAAAACTTGATTTGGCTGTAGGTTTTTCACACAACATAGTTTTGGAAGTTGTTCCAGAAGTTATTGTAGAAACAATCTCTGAAAAAGGTAAAAATCCAATAGTGAAATTATCATCATTTGACAAACAATTATTAGGTCAAGTATCTGCAAAAATCAGATCTTTCCGTAAGCCTGAACCATATAAAGGAAAAGGTATTAAGTTTGTAGGTGAAGTATTAAGAAGAAAAGCAGGTAAATCAGCTTAAAAATTAAGACTATGTCATTAACAAAAAGTGAAAGAAGACAAAGAATAAAATTCAGAATCAGAAAGATTGTTAGCGGTACTGCTGCGCAACCTAGGTTGTCTGTATTTAGATCTAATAAAGAAATCTATGCTCAAGTCATAGATGACGTAAACGGTGTTACATTAGTTGCTGCATCTTCTCGTGAAAAAGAAGTAACTAGAGGTACAAATGTAGAAACTGCAAATGCAGTTGGAAAATTAGTAGCTGAAAGAGCTCTTAAAGCTGGTATTACGAACATCTCTTTTGATAGAGGAGGGTATTTATATCATGGACGTATTAAATCATTAGCTGAAGGTGCTAGAGAAGCAGGACTTAAATTCTAATAAATTATGTATCAAAAATATAAAAATGTAGAACTAGTAAAACCAAGTGGTCTTGAATTAAAAGATCGTTTGGTTAGTGTAAATCGTGTTACTAAAGTTACTAAAGGTGGTAGAGCATTTGGTTTCTCTGCTATCGTAGTAGTAGGTGATGAAAGTGGTGTTGTAGGTCATGGATTAGGAAAGTCTAAAGATGTTTCTGAAGCTATTGCTAAGGCAGTAGAAGATGCAAAGAAAAATCTTGTGAGAATTCCATTGAACAGTGCTACTGTACCTCACGAACAAAAAGGAAAATTTGGTGGTGCTAGAGTGTTTTTAATGCCTGCATCTCATGGTACTGGAGTAATTGCTGGTGGTGCTGTGCGTGCTGTCCTAGAATCAGTTGGTGTACATGATGTATTATCAAAATCTCAAGGTTCATCTAATCCTCATAACGTTGTTAAAGCTACTTTTGATGCTTTGTTACAGATGAGAAGTGCTGTTACTGTTGCTAAACAAAGAGGAATTTCTCTAGATAAAGTATTTAAAAGTTAAAATCCAAGGAAAATGGCAAAAATTTTAGTAAAACAAGTTAAAAGTAAAATCAATTGTCCTGAGACACAAAAAAGAACTTTAGAATCTTTAGGTCTTCGTAAATTAGGACAAGTTGTTGAGCATGACGCAAGTCCTGCTGTCCTTGGAATGGTAAATAAAGTTAAACACTTAGTTTCTGTTGAAGAAACTAAATAATAATATTCGTTATGAATTTAAGTAACTTACAACCAGCTGAAGGTTCAGTTCACAACCAAAATAAGAGATTAGGTAGAGGAGAAGGTTCTGGTAAAGGTGGTACCGCTGCAAGAGGTCACAAAGGAGCAAAATCTCGTTCTGGTTATTCAAAGAAAATTGGTTTTGAAGGAGGGCAAATGCCTCTTCAAAGACGTGTACCTAAGTTTGGTTTTAAAAATATTAATAGAGTTGAATACCAAGGTGTAAATCTTGATACTATTCAATCATTAGTAGATAATGGTTTGATTACTGATACATTAGATTTGTCAGTAATTATTGATAATCGTTTAGCTACAAAGAATAGCTTAGTAAAGATTTTAGGAAGAGGTGAGCTAAAAGCTAAACTTAAAGTAAGTGCTCACAAATTTACAGCTACTGCAAAGGCCGCTATCGAAGCAGCTGGTGGAGAAGTTGTAACTTTATAACCTTTTTAGTACAATGAAGAAATTTATAGATTCATTTATCAATGTATGGAAAATAGAAGAGTTAAAAAATAGAATTTTTTTAACCCTAGGGTTGTTACTAGTGTACCGTTTTGGTGCACAAGTAACACTTCCAGGTATTGATGCAACTAAATTAGGAAATCTTACTGACCAAACTGATGGTGGTATTGGTTGGTTAATAAATGTATTTACAGGAGGTGCTTTTTCGCAAGCTTCTGTATTCGCATTGGGTATTATGCCATATATTTCTGCTTCAATTGTAGTTCAATTAATGGGAATTGCGGTTCCTTATTTACAAAAACTACAAAAAGATGGAGAAAGTGGTAGAAAGAAAATCAACCAAATTACTAGATGGCTAACAATCTTAATTACATTAGTACAAGGACCAGGTTATATATATAATTTATATAAAACTCTGCCTGCTGATGCATTTTTATTAGGTGTTAGTTCTTTTTCATTCTTGTTCTCTTCTGTTCTTATTTTAGTAACAGGAACAATATTTGCAATGTGGTTAGGTGAAAAAATTACTGATAAAGGTATTGGTAATGGTATTTCATTATTAATCATGGTAGGAATTATTGCAAGAATGCCACAATCTTTTATTCAAGAAATTAGTTCAAGAACGACTCAAGCAAATGGAGGAGTGATGATGATTGTCTTAGAAGTAGTTTTGTGGTTTTTGGTTATTATTGCCTGTATACTTTTAGTTATGGCGGTAAGAAAAATTCCTGTTCAATATGCAAGGAGAACTGTTTCTGGTGATTTTGAACAAGATATGATGGGTTCTAGACAGTTTATACCTTTGAAGTTAAATGCTTCGGGTGTAATGCCTATTATTTTTGCTCAGGCTATTATGTTTATTCCTGCTGCGGTTTCGGGTCTTGCGAAAGATTCTGAAACAGCTCAATCATTGGCTGGTCAATTTAATGATCCATTTGGATTAGTATATAATATAGTATTTGCTTTGTTAATTATAATTTTTACGTATTTTTACACCGCAATTACTGTACCGACTAATAAAATGGCTGATGATTTGAAAAGAAGTGGAGGCTTTATACCTGGTATTAGACCAGGAGTCGAAACGGGTGATTATTTAGATAAGATTATGTCATTAATAACTTTTCCGGGTTCATTATTCTTAGCTTTAATAGCGGTTTTTCCTGCTGTTGTAGTTAGTTTATTGAATGTTCAAGGTGCATGGGGTTATTTTTATGGAGGAACTTCTTTATTAATCATGGTAGGAGTAGCAATTGATACTATTCAACAAATAAACTCTTATTTATTGAATAAGCATTATGATGGCTTGATGAAGAGTGGTAAAAATAGAAAAGCAGTAGCTTAATATTTATGGCAAAACAATCAGCAATAGAACAAGACGGAACAATCGTAGAAGCATTATCAAATGCTATGTTCCGTGTAGAGTTAGAAAATGGACATGTTGTAATTGCTCATATTTCTGGTAAAATGCGAATGCATTATATTAAATTATTACCAGGAGATAAGGTGAAACTTGAAATGAGTCCTTACGATTTAACAAAAGCAAGAATTACATATAGATACTAAAAGCTAGTAAAATGAAAGTAAGAGCATCAGTAAAAAAGAGAAGTGCCGAGTGCATTATAGTACGTAGAAAAGGAAGATTATACGTGATTAACAAAAAGAATCCTAGATTTAAACAAAGACAAGGATAATTATGGCAAGAATTGCAGGGGTAGATATACCTAAACAGAAAAGAGGAGTTATTGCTTTGACCTATATATTTGGTATCGGCAGTAGCAGAGCTAAAGAAATTTTAGCTAAAGCTCAAGTTAGTGAAGATAAAAAAGTTCAAGATTGGAATGATGACGAAATTAGCGGAATTCGTGATGCTGTTTCTTACTTCAAAATTGAAGGTGAATTACGTTCAGAAATTCAATTAAACATCAAACGTTTAATGGATATTGGATGTCAAAGGGGTATTCGTCATAGAGCTGGACTTCCATTAAGAGGTCAAAGAACTAAAAACAACTCTAGAACTAGAAAAGGTAAAAGAAAAACTGTTGCTAACAAGAAAAAAGCAACTAAATAATAAGTAAATAATATGGCTAAGGCAACAACAAAAAAACGTAAAGTTATCGTTGAATCTACAGGAGAAGCGCATATTAATGCTACATTTAATAACATCATTATTTCTTTGACTAACAAAAAAGGTGAAGTTATTTCTTGGTCTTCAGCTGGTAAAATGGGCTTCAGGGGTTCTAAAAAGAATACTCCATATGCAGCTCAAATGGCAGCAGAAGATTGTGCGAAAGTAGCACTTGAAGCTGGACTTAAAAAAGTTAAAGTTTACGTTAAAGGACCTGGAAATGGTAGAGAATCAGCTATTCGTTCAATTCACAATGGTGGTATTGAAGTTTCTGAAATTATCGACGTTACTCCAATTCCTCATAATGGATGTAGACCTCCAAAAAGAAGAAGAGTTTAATATTTATTAAGTATAACCAAGGTAGATTAACGATTATCGAAGGATATATGACCTGAATTCATAATCACTACCTTATATTAATTTTTTATAATGGCAAGATATACTGGTCCAAAAACTAAAATTGCTCGTAAATTTGGCGAAGCAATATTCGGAGATGATAAAGCCTTCGAAAAAAGAAATTACCCTCCAGGGCAACATGGTTTAGCAAAGAAAAGAGGTAAGAAATCTGAATATGCTGTTCAATTAATGGAAAAGCAAAAAGCTAAATATACTTATGGTATATTAGAGCGTCAATTCAGAAACTTATTTGAAAAAGCTTCTGCTGCTTCTGGTGTAACAGGTGAAATTTTACTTCAATTATGTGAGGCTCGTTTAGATAACGTTGTATATAGAATGGGTATCGCTCCTTCTCGTAGAGCTGCTCGTCAAATTGTATCTCACAGACATATTACTGTAAATGGTGAATTGGTAAATGTTCCTTCATACCATTTAAAAGCTGGAGATAAAGTAGCAGTTCGTGAAAAATCTAAATCTCTTGAAGCTATTGAAAGATCTTTATCTAACTCTTCTCAAGTATATGAGTGGATTACTTGGAATAATGATACAAAAGAAGGTACTTTTGTTTCTGTTCCTCAAAGACTTCAAATTCCAGAAAATATTAAAGAGCAACTAATCGTTGAGTTGTATAACAAATAATAATTGACTTTAGTCGAAATATGGCATTATTTAATTTTCAAAAGCCCGATAAAGTTATCATGATCGATTCAACCGATTTTGAAGGTAAATTTGAATTTAGACCTTTAGAACCTGGTTACGGATTGACAGTTGGTAATGCATTAAGAAGAGTTTTACTTTCTTCTCTAGAAGGATACGCTATTACGTCTGTAAGAATAGAAGGTGTAGAACATGAGTTCTCAACTATTTCTGGTGTAGTAGAAGATGTTACAGAGATTATCTTAAATTTAAAGCAAGTTCGTTTTAAAAGACAAATTGAAGACGTAGATAATGAGTCTGTTTCAATTTCTATTTCTGGAAAAGAGCAAATTACAGCAGGTGATTTTCAAAAATTCATCTCAGGTTTTCAGGTGTTAAACCCTGATTTAGTAATTTGTAACTTAGAAAGCAAAACAACTATCAATATGGAACTTTCTATCGAAAAAGGTAGAGGATATGTTCCTGCTGAAGAAAACAAAAAAGCTAACGCACCTATTGGTACTATCTTTACAGATTCTATTTATACTCCTGTAAAAAATGTTAAGTATGCAATAGAAAACTTCCGTGTTGAGCAAAAAACTGATTATGAAAAATTAGTTTTTGAAATCATTACAGACGGTTCTATTCATCCAAAAGATGCATTAACTGAAGCAGCTAAAACGTTGATTCACCATTTTATGTTATTTTCAGATGAGAGAATTACACTTGAGGCTGATGAAATTGCTCAAACTGAATCTTATGATGAAGAATCTTTACACATGAGACAGTTGTTAAAAACTAAACTTGTGGATATGGATTTATCTGTTAGAGCATTAAATTGTTTAAAAGCGGCTGAAGTAGATACATTAGGGGACTTAGTTTCTTTCAATAAAAATGACTTAATGAAATTCCGTAACTTCGGTAAAAAATCTTTAACAGAGCTTGATGAATTAGTAGCTGCTAAAGGTCTTAACTTCGGTATGGATTTAAGTAAATATAAATTAGATAAAGAATAAATTACTTCATATTTTGCTCTCCAAAGCGGATTGCAGCAAGATGAAGGCTAAATAGAAAGTCATGAGACACGGAAAAAAATTCAATCACTTAAGTAGACAAACAGGACATAGAAAAGCTATGTTAGCTAATATGGCTTGTTCCTTAATAGAGCATAAACGTATTAACACTACTGTTGCTAAAGCTAAAGCTTTAAAACAATTTGTTGAGCCGTTAGTAACAAAATCAAAAGAAGATACTACTCACAATAGACGTATCGTTTTCTCTTATTTAAGAAGTAAGTATGCCGTTACTGAACTTTTCAGAGACGTAGCAGCTAAAGTTGGTGACCGTCCAGGAGGATACACTCGTATCATCAAGTTAGGTAACCGTTTAGGAGATAACGCTGATATGGCAATGATTGAGTTAGTTGACTACAATGACTTGTACACAGCGGGTAAAAAAGAAGCTAAGAAAACTACTCGTCGTAGTAGAGCAAAAAAAGTTGAAGGATCTACTGAAACTGCAGCTGCTGAAACTTCTGAAAATACTGAAGCTACAGAATAATCATGATATATATGATTACATATAAAAAAGGATAAACATTTGTTTATCCTTTTTTTATATACTCTATTTTCATTTTTTTAATTTAAATTTGCAAAATCAACAACGCAACACAATGAAATATATTAATCGTACTCAAGCGGTATTATTATTAAAGGATGGAACCATATTCTATGGTAAATCAATTGGTATAGAAGGGACAACTTTTGGAGAAGTTGCTTTTAATACAGGAACAACAGGTTATCAAGAAATTTTTACAGACCCTTCTTACTTTGGCCAAATAATGGTTACTACAAATGCTCACATTGGTAATTATGGAGTAAATGATGAAGAAGTAGAATCCAATGGGGTTAAAATTTCTGGATTAGTTTGTAAAAATTTTAGTTTCAACTATTCTAGAGATAAAGGAACAGAAAGCTTATTCGATTATTTTCAAAAACAAAACTTAATCGTTATTTCTGATGTAGATACTAGAGCTTTAGTAAGTTATATTCGTGATAACGGCGCTATGAATGCTATAATTTCTACTGATAATACACCTATTGAAGAATTAAAAAAGAGATTAGTTGATGTGCCAGATATGCATGGTTTAGAGCTAGCCTCAAAGGTGTCTACTAAAGATCCTTATTTTTTTGGTAATGAAAACGCTAAATATAAAGTATCAGCTTTAGATTTAGGGATTAAAACTAATATACTTCGAAATTTAGCTAAAAGAGACTGTTACATCAAAGTATTTCCTTTTGATGCAACATTTAGCGATTTAGAATCTTTTAACCCTGATGGTTATTTTTTATCTAATGGACCTGGAGATCCAGAACCATTAGAAAGTGCACAACAAGTTGCTCGTGAAATTCTAGCTAAAAACAAACCTCTTTTCGGAATTTGTTTAGGTCATCAGGTAATTGCTTTAGCAAATGGAATTAATACCTATAAAATGTTTAATGGACATAGAGGAATTAATCATCCTGTAAAAAACTTAATCACTGGTAAAGGTGAAATTACATCGCAAAATCATGGTTTTGCGGTAGTTAAAGAAGATTTAGAGAAACATCCAGATTTTGAATTGACTCATGAACATTTAAATGATGGAACTGTTGCAGGAATGAGAATGAAAAATAAAAATTGTTTTTCAGTACAATATCATCCAGAAGCAAGTCCTGGACCGCATGATTCTTCTTATTTATTTGACCAATTTATCGAAAATATTGAATCTTCACTTAACTAAAACGTTATCGTTTATAAGTTTTCTAAATTTATAAACGATACAACTTTATAACCTTTATTTTTGTCTTATTAGACATAATAACAATTTAAAAAAGTATAAGAATGAGCATGATTATAAAAGTTCACGCGAGACAAATATTAGATTCACGTGGAAACCCAACAATTGAAGTTGATGTAATTACTGATAATGGAATATTAGGTAGAGCTGCTGTACCAAGTGGCGCTTCAACTGGTGAGCATGAAGCGGTTGAATTGCGAGATGGAGGCAAAGCTTATATGGGGAAAGGAGTTTTAAAAGCAGTAGAAAATGTAAATATTAAAATTGCTTCTGAAATTGTTGGGATGTCTGTTTTTGAACAAAATGCAATTGATAAAGCCATGATTGATTTAGATGGAACATCAAATAAATCTAGTCTGGGAGCTAATGCAATTTTAGGTGTTTCTTTAGCTGTTGCAAAAGCTGCTGCAAATGAATTAGGATTGCCTTTATATAGATATGTAGGAGGAGTTTCTGGGAACACATTACCAGTTCCAATGATGAATATTATTAATGGAGGTTCACATTCTGATGCTCCTATTGCATTTCAAGAATTTATGATTATGCCAGTTAAAGCAAAGTCATTTACTCATGCTATGCAAATGGGGACAGAAATTTTTCATAATCTGAAGAAAGTTTTGCATGATAGGAATCTTTCTACTGCTGTTGGTGATGAAGGTGGTTTTGCTCCAAATTTGCCAGGAGGAACAGAAGATGCTTTAGATTCAATAAAATTAGCAGTTGAAAATGCAGGATATACTTTTGGTGATGATATTATGATTGCTCTTGATTGTGCTGCCGCAGAATTTTATGTAGATGGGAAATATGATTATTCAAAATTTGAAGGTGCTACTGGGAAAGTAAGAACATCCGCAGAACAAGTTGACTATTTAGCAGAACTAGTTGCTAAATATCCAATTATTTCTATTGAAGATGGAATGGATGAAAACGATTGGGAAGGATGGAAATTGTTAACTGAAAAAATTGGAAATAAAGTACAATTAGTAGGAGATGATTTATTTGTAACTAATGTACAAAGACTTTCTAGAGGAATTAATGAAGGAATTGCAAATTCCATTTTAATTAAAGTAAATCAAATAGGAACTTTAACTGAGACAATTGCGGCTGTTAATATGGCTCACAATGCAGGATATACATCTGTAATGAGTCATCGTTCAGGAGAAACAGAAGACAATACTATTGCTGACTTAGCAGTGGCCTTAAACTGTGGACAAATAAAAACAGGTTCGGCTTCACGTTCTGATCGTATGGCAAAATACAATCAGTTATTACGTATAGAAGAAGAATTAGCAGATGTAGCTTATTTCCCAGGATTAAAAGCTTTTAAAGTGAAATAATAGTTATATTATAAAATATAATACAAACAACCCTTTTTGAATCTTAGGTTCAGAAAGGGTTGTTTTTTTGAAAATGATTTAAATTCTCAGTCAAAATAGTCAAATACTCATTTACAAGTATAAACTAAAAAGTAAATACTACATTTGTTTATCAATCATTTTAAGATGAAGAAAAAAATAATAGTATCTCTTTTTTTGTTAGTTTCAATTGTTATTCAAGCACAAGATAAAGTGATGGATAGCTTACAGAATAGTCTAAAAAACACGAAAAATGATATTGATAGGACTAAATTATTAAATGCAATTTCTGATCGATTTAAATATTCTGATCCTGAGGAGATGGTTAATTATGCAAATAAAGCCATACAATTAGCTCAAAAAATAAAATTTAGAACAGAAGAAGGTAACGCATTATTAAATATTGGAAATTCTAATATTATACAAGGAAATTATGCAGAAGCCATCCGTTTTTTTGTCCAAGCAAAAGAAATTTTTGAAGAAGAAAATCAATCAGATACAAATCAAAGAGAAATACAATTTGGTTTAGCAAAAGCTTACGGTAGCTTAGGAATTGTTTTTTCTGAACAAAGTAATTATGCAAAAGCACTTCAATATTATTTAAAATCAGTAAAAATCTATGAAACCTTGAAAGATGAAATTCATCAAGGAAAATTATATAATAATATTGGTGTAGTATATAAATCACAACATTCAGATTTTAAAGCATTAGAATATTTTGTTAAGGCAAATAAAATTCAAGAAAAATATGGAGATATAAATTCAGGAATTACATTAACTAATATTGCAAATATTTATCTAAATCAGAAAGATTTTGACAGCGCATTAGAGTACTATGATTTAGCAAAAGTCAGTTTAGATAAAAATCCTAATCCTAGAGCTTTAGGAGAATGGTATAATAATATAGGATTGTACTATAAAGACAAAAAATATTTTGATAAGGCAATAGAGTCTTGGAGAAATGCTATTGTTATTTTCCAAAGTATAGATGATAAATTTGGTTTGGCGGATACTTATATTTTTTTAAGTCAATTTTTTCTAGAAGAAAACGATTTAGACAAAGCATTATTTAATGCTAATGAAGCTCTTAAGTTAGCGAATGAAATTAAAGTTTTAGAACAACAAGCTATTTCACAAAAGATGTTGAGTGAGATTTATCAAAAGAAAAACAACCCTAATCTAGCATTAACTCATTTTCAAAAGTATAGTGCTGTTAAGGACAGTTTAACTAATGAAGAAAGTATTAGAAAATCTATTGAATCATCAATGAATTATGAGTTTGAAAAACGAGAACTTATTCAAAAAGAAGAAAATGAGAAAAGGGAATTATTGCTAAAAGAAGAAGCGAAGCAATTTAAAATGAAATTGCTTTACATTGGACTAATTGTTTTATTATTGATAGGTATAGGATTTCTTATTTATAATAGAATGCAACTCAAAAAAACACTAACACTTCAAAAAGAATTAGCCGAGTACGAACAAAAAGCACTGCATTTACAAATGAATCCTCATTTTGTATTCAATTGTTTAGGTTCAATTTCAAGTTTTATAGTACAAAACGGAACAGATTCGGCAATAAAGTACTTGTCAAAATTTTCAAAATTAATGAGATTAACTCTTGAATATTCAAAAGAATCATTAATTCCTATTGATAAAGAAATTGAAAGTTTACAAAATTATTTAGAGTTAGAACAACTAAGATTTAATCACAAATTTAATTTTAGTATTAATAAAAGTGAAGACATTGAAGATGATGTAGCACTTCCTCCTTTATTAATTCAGCCATTTATTGAAAATGCTATTCTACACGGTGTAATTCCAAAAAGAGAAATGGGAACAATTGATATTGCATTTCTATTAGAAAATGAATCCTTGATTTGCACGATTTTAGATGACGGAATTGGAATTAATAAATCAAAATTAAATAAAGAAAATTTAGTTTTAGCTCACAAATCAATGGCATTAGATATTATTAAAAAGCGATTGGAAATGATAACATCATCTACAAATAAAAAAGCAATAATGACAATTGAAGAAATAGTAGATAATCAAGAAATAAAAGGAACTAAAGTAGTTTTAAATTTACCAATACAATATATCAATAGAGGTTAATAAATAAAAGAAGCAATTAAAAATGATAACAGCAGTACTTGTAGACGACGATAAGAACTTAAGAGATGGAATGAAAGGTTTATTAGTTCGTTTTGCACCAAATATAAAAATAATTGGAGAAGCAGACAGCGTTGAAACAGGCATAGAAACTATAAGTAAATTAAAACCTCAAGTTGTTTTTTTAGATATTCAATTAAATGATGGAACAGGCTTTGATATTTTGGAGCAATTGGCTTTAAAAAACGGAACAATTAAATCAAATATTGTTTTTATTACAGCCCATGAACAATATGCTATAAAAGCTTTTCGATTTAGTGCTTTAGACTTCTTATTAAAACCAGTAGATCCAGATGATTTGCAAAAAGTGATTTTAAAAATTGAAGCTGTTCTTGAAAAAAACAATAATTACGATCATATAGATTTACTATTGGAAAATATCCGTAGAAAAGTAGATAATTTCAAAAGAATTGCGCTTTCAACTTCAGATGGGATTCATCTTTTTGAAATTAATGATATTATTCGATGTGAAAGCGAAGATAATTATACCCGATTTCATATAAAAAACACAAAATCTGTATTGATTTCTAAGACTTTAAAAGAATATGAAGAATTATTAACAGAACATGGATTTGAAAGAATACACCAATCACATTTAATTAATTTGGCATATTTAAAATCATATATTAAGAAAGATGGAGGCTATGTAGTCATGGCAGATAATAGCAATTTACCCATTTCGCAGCGTAAAAAAGAACGATTGCAAGAAATTTTAAAAACAATCTAACGAATTCTAATTTAGAAGCTTCGTTTACTCAATTACTAACACAAAAAACAAACATTACAATTAAATTTATATAAAAATACAATAATCATGAAAAAAATAATACTCTTATTGCTTTTTATAACGGGAACGTTGTATGCACAACCACCTATTAATACACCTTCTAATTATGTAGTTTGTGAAAGTGGTAATTCAAATTTTGGATTATTTGATTTGACATCTAAGAATGCTGAAATATTAGGATCGCTCAATCCTAATCTTTATACTGTTACTTATTATGAGTATTCTAATGATGCTCAAAATGGAGTAAACCCAATACAAAATCCAAATCAATTTATAGCTAATAATGTATATGACTCAATTACGATTAGAGTTCATGAAAATGCAAACCCTTCTAATTTTGCTATAACGTATTTACAATTGATTACAAATTATGGACCAACAATATCTCAGTCGCCAAATATGACTGTTTTTGAAGATCCAAATGATAATGTAGCCATTTTTGATTTAACACAACAAATTCCTCGACTTGTAGGAAATCAAACAAATTTGAATGTTACATTTTATTTATCAGAATTAGATGCTATAGCTAATACTAATGAATTAATAGGAGTTACTTCTTATACTAATATTTCAAATCCTCAAGCAATATATGCTAGAGTAGAAAATATTAACACTGGTTGTTATGAAATTGCAGATTTTGAATTAATTGTAAGTCTTGAAGGAATAGTAAATATACCAGATGCTAATTTGAAAGCAAAATTATTAGCAGCAGATGAAAACAACTCGATTGCTTCAAATGTAAATCCAAATAATTCAACAACATGGAATATATATACAAAAATAGATACTAATGAAGATGGTGAAATTCAATTTTCAGAAGCAGCAGCAATTATACATTTAAATGTTTCAGGAAGCTCACCAACAAATGGAGGAATACAAAATTTGCAAGGATTAGAATCATTCTATAATCTAAGTTATTTTAATTGTGGTTATAATCAATTAACAACTATAGATTTGAGTGTTTTGCCCAATTTAAAATATTTTCATAGTACTAATAATGATATCACAAGTTTAGGTTTGACAAACTGTAATACTCTGGAAGTTTTAAATTGTGATTATAATCAATTAGCAAATATAGATGTAAGTCAATGTCCAAATTTGACCAATTTAAATGTTCGTAATAATGAATTAACAAGTCTAAATCTAGACAATAATCATCAAATAACAAGTATTTCTGCTTTCAATAATAACTTAACAAACTTTGAATTGCAAAATAAAAACTTTGTAAGAACATTACATATTGGGTTTAATCAGTTAACTAGTTTGCAATTGACAAATCTACCAATACTATATAGAGTTCAAGCTCAAAATAATGATTTGTCGAGTGTTGATTTTTCAACAATAGCATTTCAAACAGAACCAAATAATTTACCAGCAGCAAACCTTTTGGATATATCGGTAAATAACAATGTCAATTTAACGTTTATAAATCTTAAAAACGGGTTTACTAACCCAGAAGTAGATTTATCATCAGGAAATCTAAACAATACATTACAATTTATATGTATGGATGAAGATGATGTTGTAGGCTATTTTTTTACAACTCCAAATCCAGTAATAAACACATATTGTTCTTTCACACCAGGAGGAGACTACAACACAATTACAGGATTAGTACAATTTGATGATGATAATGATGGTTGTGATAATTCAGACAGTTTTGTACCTTATTTAGGATTTGAAGTAAACATAGATGCAGTAACAACAAATTCATATGTATATTCAAACACTATAGGGAATTATAGCTTATTTACAAATCAAACAGGAACCTATTCATTAATTCCAAATTTTGAAAACCCAAGTATCTATACTATTACACCTATTTCAGCAGAAGTTCCTTTTCCTGTAATAGATAATAGTGTTGTTACCCAAAATTTTTGTGTCTCAGCTAATGGAGTACATCCCGATTTAGAAATTGTTATTGCTCCAATTGTTCCAGCACGACCAGGCTTTGAAGCAGTTTACAAAATAGTTTACAAGAACAAAGGAAATCAAACATTATCACAGTTATATGGAATTAATTTCTTTTATAATCACAATTTAATGAACTTTGTTTCTACTTCAATTCCAACATCTACTGTAGGATTAGGCTCTTTATCTTGGGATTATGCCGATTTAAAACCTTTTGAAAGTAGAAGTATCTATGTAACTTTTAACATCAATTCGCCTACAGATCCTAATCCAGTAAATATTGATGATGTACTACAATTAACTGCTTCAATTATGCCACAAAGTGGTGATATAAACACAATGGATAATCTTTTTCAGTTTAACCAAACAGTAGTGGGTTCATTTGATCCAAATGACATTAGCTGTATAGAAGGAGAAATAGTATCACCAACTATGATAGGCGAATATTTACATTATATAATAAATTTTGAAAACACAGGAAACTATCAAGCAGAAAACATAGTTGTAAAAATTGAAGTTAATCCAGAAGATTTCGATATTAAAACATTACAATTATTAAATGCTTCCCATAATCTAGATGTAAGAATAAAAGATAACATTATAGAATTAATCTTTCAGGCTATTTATTTAGATACAGGTGGACATGGAAATATCTTATTGAAGATAAAAACAAAAGATAATTTAGTAACAACAGACATAGTAACAAACAAAGCGGCTATTTATTTTGATTATAATGCGCCTATTGAAACCAATTTAGCAAATACGACTTTTGAAACACTAAGTAGCGCTATTGTTACAATGGACAGTTCTATTCAAATATATCCAAATCCATCAAACAGTATCGTAAATATTAAAAGTAACACAACTATAGAATCAATAGAAGTTTACGATATAAATGGAAGATTAATTGTTGTGAAAATGTTGGATGATCAAATCACAACAATGAATATCTCAGATTTTGAAACAGGAATTTACATCTTGAAAATTAAATCTGAAAAAGGAGAAAAAGTTGAAAAATTAATAAAGGATTAGTTGTTGAGAATATGTTAAGTAATTAACCTGATGATTTTTTTAAATTGTCAGGTTTTTTTGTTTAATCTATTTTTGTTTTATTGTTAAATTCGCACAAATGTTTTGCGAATCTTATTACAATAATGATACTTTCATATTTAAAAAAAGCTTACCCTCTAAACAACTCTTTAAAACGTAATCTTTTAATAGGAACTATAGTCGGACTCTTTATCTTTGGAATAAATATATACTCTTATGATGATGAAGTTATGTTGCATTTTAGAATGTCATATACAAAAATGGCAGCTATTTTTGGATTCATTACTTTTATTTCAGTCATAGTTGTTCTTTATATATTGCCTCAATTTGTATTCTCCAATAAAATTAAAGAGAATTGGACAGTCTTAAAAGAAATAGGATTAATTATCTTTCTACATATCATAATAATTCTTTCAAATTTTACTTTCTTTATGTTGATAGTAAAAGAAGATACCATTTTATTGACAAGTAGTTTTATTTTTTGGTCAATTTTTTCAACATTTTTACTCGGTTTTTTCCCTTCAATGTTTATTCTTTGGATTGATTATACTTTAAGACTAAAAAAAGCTTTGCTAAAAGTATTGACTTATAATAATCAATTAGAACAAAATATAAAAGAAAGCACTTTTCTTCAAGAAGAATCAATAATACGATTACAATCAAATAAACTGAATGATTCCATAGTCTTAGATGTAAATGATTTGATATTTATTAAGTCTGATGGAAACTATATTGAAATTTTCACATCAGATAATGGTAAAATAGTAAAAACATTATATAGGTATTCTTTACAATTAATAGAAGAGCAGTTAAAACAATATCCTTTTATACTAAGAGTGCATAGATCTTTTATTATAAATATTTATAAGGTTAATAAAGCTTCAGGAAATGCAAGAAATTATCAACTTTATTTTAAAGGAATTGAAGAAAATGTTCCAGTTTCTAGAACTAAATTTGAAATATTTATAAATGAATTTAATAGCATTATGTCATCTAATCACAAATAAATGTCATTTCATGTCAAATAGTTGATATTGAATAGTCTATTTTGATTCAATATATAGTTTTGCGTTGTTAAACAATAAAAAATCAAGTTATGATTAAAGCAAAATTAGTAGTTGTTATGTGTGTTTTAATGACAAATTATTTTACATTTTCTCAAGAAAAAGAAAATGACAAGGAAGAAAGGCATTATGTTTTTGAAACGTTTGATTCTGTAGTTGGCTTTGGTGGGCCTGTTCTGCAATTTTCGTCAATTGATAATAAATTTAGTTTATTTACAGGACTAAAAGGAGGAATAATACTCAATCATAAAATTGTACTAGGACTAGAAGGTTATTATTTAAATACAATAGTTGAGAGTAAAAATTATATTAATCGCGATTTAGATTTCACTTATGGAGGTCTTTTTATAGGTTATATCTTTAATAATAACGCTAAAGTTCACTTGTCACCATCTTTGCTCATTGGTTGGGGAGGAATTGAGGATGAATTGATAAATGATGAAAATAGTTTCTTTAAATTTTCGGATGATTTAGTAGTATTGCAACCTAGTTTAGAACTAGAAATAAATGTTTCCAAATATTTAAGATTTGGTATTAGTACCAATTATCGATATGTTGCAGGTGTTGATTTACGAAATTATACGAATAGTGATTTTGCAAGTTTTGGAGGAGCAATAGCTTTAAAATTTGGAAAATTTTAAAATATCAAAACTATTTTATAAAATTTTAAGACATAAATATAGAAATGGGTCAATACAAGCTTTTTGGTTAAGGTGTTTGTTCTTAGGTGTTTATTGTTTTTTTAATTTTTGTGTTTAATAAAAAAAAAATCTGTTTTAAAACGATAATATAACTTTTTAAGTCATAAAATTTTATTTTTATAGATATTAGAAATAGGAATTTGATAAAATAGATGAAAAATATTTTATTAAATGTAAAAAGTTATTCTTAATTAAACTATAAATTATCAAATTGTCATTTTGTAGTGATTTTACCTATCAAATTATAACAATATATTATCTTTAATTACTTTAAAATTAAATTAATATTCGTTAAATTCGCAAAATACTTTACAAATTTTCATAAAACACATTATATATATGTCGAAAACTGCAATATTAGAAATTGATGGCAAAAAGTATGAGTTTCCTGTTATCGTGGGAACTGAAAATGAGGTTGCTATCGATATAGACAAGTTGCGTGGTGCAACAGGTGCTATTACAATTGATCCAGGGTATAAAAATTCAGGATCATGTAAAAGTGAGATTACTTTTTTAGATGGAGAAGAAGGGATTTTGCGTTATAGAGGATATTCAATTGAAGAATTAGCAGATAAAGCAGATTTTTTAGAAGTTTCTTTTCTTTTAATTTTTGGAGAATTACCAAATAAAGCTCAATTAGAAAAATTTGAGAACGATATTAGAAAACATACATTAGTAAATGAAGAAATGAAAACCATATTAGAAGGTTTTCCAAAAACAGCTCACCCAATGGGCGTTTTATCTTCACTTACAAGTGCATTAACAGCATTTAACCCTAAATCGGTAAATGTAGAAAATGAAAAAGAAATGTATGAAGCAGTTTGCAAAACTATGGGTAAATTCCTAGTAATTGCAACATGGACATACAGAAGAAGAATGGGATATCCTTTAAACTATTATGATAATACAAAAGGATATGTTGAAAATTTCATGCGATTAATGTTTGAAATTCCAACAGAGCCTTATAAAATGGATAAGAAAATAGTTGATGCATTAGATAAACTATTTATTCTTCATGCTGATCACGAACAAAACTGTTCAACATCAACAGTAAGAATTGTAGGTTCTTCTCATGCAGGATTGTTTGCTTCAATATCGGCAGGTGTTTCAGCACTTTGGGGGCCATTACATGGTGGAGCAAATCAAGCTGTATTAGAAATGCTTCAAGAAATTCATGATAATGGTGGAGATGTTGAGAAATTCGTTTTAAAAGCAAAAGATAAAGAAGATCCATTCCGTTTAATGGGATTCGGACACAGAGTATATAAAAACTTTGATCCAAGAGCAACAATTATCAAAAAAGCAGCAGATGATGTTTTAGATGCTTTAGGTGTTGATGATCCATTATTAGATATCGCAAAACAATTAGAAAAAGTAGCTTTAGAAGACGAATATTTCAAAGCAAGAAACTTATATCCAAATGTAGATTTCTATTCTGGAATTATTTATAGAGCAATGGGAATTCCTGTAGAAATGTTTACAGTATTATTCGCTATTGGTCGTTTACCAGGATGGATTGCACAATGGAAAGAAATGCGTTTGAATAAAGAACCTATAGGTCGTCCAAGACAAGTTTATGTAGGGAATGCTTTAAGACCTTTCAAAGAAGTAAAAGATAGATAAAACAAAAATCCGAGCTATGCTCGGATTTTTTTATTTAAAAGATATTTGTAATTACTCTGGAGATTGTGATTCCTCTTTAGTTTCTGTTGACCTCGAAGTTTCTTCTTTTTTATCTTTTGTTAGTTCATCAAATTTTTCTTCAGCCTTTTCAACAACCTCTACTATAGCTTCCTTTACCTCATGAGCTTTTTCTTCAGCCCATTCAGCCGCTTCGCCTGCTTTTTCTTTTGCAGTTTTTACAAATTCATCTGCTTTTTCAGATAAATGCAATTCATCCAATTTTTTTGAAGCAGATTCTGTTAACTCTTCTATAGATTCTTTTACTTCCGCAGCAATTTCTGCAACCTTATCTATAGTCTCATCAGTGGTCTTCTTTGTTTTACCAAATAATGAATTAAAAAAATTTGAAATTCCCATAATACTTTAAGTTTTATATAAATGTATAAATTTATTGATTACATTGTTCTAAGAAAGAATAAAATATATATATAATTTAATTAGTAGAATTAAACTTTTAGATTCCTTTTTCTATCTTTGTCAAAAGCTAAAAGCGATGTTACAATTAAATGTAAAAAACGAATCATCAAGATTAAAGGCAGTAGTTTTAGGAACTGCTATAAGTAATGGTCCAATGCCTACAGTAGAAGAGGCTTATGACCCAAAATCATTAGAACATATTATTGCAGGAACATATCCTGTAGAAGAAGACATGGTAAAAGAAATGGAAGCTTTTAACCAAGTTTTTCAAAAATATAATGTACAAGTTTTTCGTCCAAATGTTATTCAAGATTACAATCAAATTTTTTCAAGAGATATAGGATTTGTTATAGATGACATTTTTATTAAAGCAAATATTTTACCAGATAGAGAAAGAGAACTAGACGCAATCCAATATGTAATAAATCAAATTGACCCTAAAAAAGTAGTGCGTCCACCAGAAGAAGTACATATTGAAGGAGGAGATGTAATGCTTTGGAATGATTATATTTTTATAGGTACCTATAAAGGATCAGATTATAAAGACTATATTACTGCTAGAACAAATATGGCAGGTGTCAATTATATTAAAGAATTGTTCCCTCATAAAATTGTAAAAGAATTTGATTTAGTAAAATCTAAAATTGAGCCTAGAGACAATGCTTTACATTTAGATTGTTGTTTTCAACCTGTAGGAACAAATCTTGGAATTATTTATAAAAGTGGTTTCCGTGAAGAATCAGATTATATGTATTTAGTAAATCTATTTGGAAAAGAAAATTTGTTTCATATTGAAAGAGAAGAAATGTATCACATGAATTCTAATGTTTTCTCAATAGCTCCAGATGTAGTTGTTTCTGAACGAAATTTTACTAGACTAAATAATTGGATGAGAAGTAAAGGGATTACTGTAGAAGAAATTCCTTACGCAGAGATTTCCAAACAAGAAGGCTTATTAAGATGTTCAACATTACCTTTAATTAGAGAATAAAGAAAGTTCTAAGTTATAGGTTCTAAGTTTCAAGTTGTAAAATTTAATTAAGGGTATGAAAAGCTATGAAGATTTAGATATTTATAAAATTAGTTTAGCATTGTTTTATGAAATTCATCAACCTTCATTACTTTTGCCAAAGCATGAATTGTACGAATTAGGTAGTCAAATAAGGCGCTCGTCAGATTAAAAAAACAGAAAACAGTCAACTGATAATAAAATTTTAAAACAAAATGAATCAAACTACAAATACAATATTAATGATTCGTCCGGTTGCATTCCGAATGAACGAGCAAACAGCAGTAAATAATTACTATCAAAAAGTATTAGATGGTTTATTGCCAGCAACAGTTAATGCAAAAGCACAAGCAGAGTTTGATGCTTATGTAGAAAAATTAAGAGCAGTAGGAATTAATGTTATAGTTGTAGATGACACAGTAAGTCCAGATACTCCAGATAGTATTTTTCCGAATAACTGGGTTTCTTTTCATGAAACAGGAGATGTGGTTTTGTATCCAATGTTCGCTGAAAATAGAAGACAAGAAAGAAGAGAAGATATCTTAGATATATTAGAAGAAAAAGGATTTCTGATTAATGAAATCATGGATTATACTTCAGCAGAAGAAGATGAATTCTTTTTAGAAGGAACAGGAAGTATCGTTTTAGATAGAAAAAATGGAATTGCTTATTGTGCTTTATCTCCAAGAGCCGATGAAGAGTTGTTTATCGAATTTTGTGAAGATTTTGACTATTCACCTGTTATCTTCGAGGCCTTTCAAACAGTAAATGGACAAAGAAAACATATTTATCATACTAATGTGATTATGTGTGTAGCAGAAACTTTCGCAGTTATTTGTGCCGATTGTATAGATGATAAAGCAGAACGAAAAATGGTGCTTTCTAATTTGAAAGAATCAGGTAAGGAAGTCATTTTAATTACAGAAGAACAAGTGAATAGCTTTGCAGGAAATATGTTGCAAGTACAAGGAAAGGATAATGAACGTTTCTTAATTATGAGTAATGCAGCTTATGAGAGCCTAACTAAAGAGCAAGTAGGTAAAATAGAAAAACATTGTAAAATTGTACATGCAAGTTTAGATATAATCGAAGCTTGTGGTGGAGGAAGTGCTCGTTGTATGATGGCTGAAGTTTTTTTACCAAAAGCATAATATAAAATGTTATCAAGAAAAACAAAATACGGACTTAAAGCATTAATTTATATGGCAAAGCAAGATAAATTAATGCCAGTCCTTATTTCTGAAATATCAGAAAAAGAAAATATATCTAAAAAATTCTTAGAATTAATCCTATTAGACTTAAAAAAAATAGGATTATTAGGTTCTAAGAAAGGCAAAGGAGGAGGTTATTATTTACTAAAAGATCCTAAGGAAATTTCTGTAGCAAAAATTATCCGATTTTTAGATGGACCAATTGCTTTGTTGCCTTGTGTAAGCCTAAATTTTTACGAAAAATGCAACGATTGTCCTAGTGAAGAAGCATGTGCTTTAAATAAATTATTGATTGAAGTAAGAGATAATGCTCTTAAAGTACTGGAAAACAAGTCATTATACGATTTGTCTTCTTTTTGATTTTTTTTACTAAAATAGACTACTAAATCAATAGACTAATAGTATCTTTGAAAAATTAAAAATAGGAAGTCATTATGTTATTAGATTTATTAAAATTTAAAAAACAAATTGCAATAAATAAGGAAGTTAAAATTTCAGCATATAAAACAATTACTTGGCGTATTTTAGGTACAATAGATACAGTAATAATATCATATTTAATGACAGGAAACTTTAAAATTGCATTTTCAATAGGTGGTTTTGAAGTATTCTCTAAAATGATATTATATTTTATTCACGAAAGAGTATGGACAAAATGGACAAAATAAAAAACGAATTATCAAATTATAATAGCATTCTTGAGAAATTAAATCTCGAAGAAAGCTTAAGCTATGTTATAGATAATATTGAAGGAAAGAAAGTATTTTCCACTTCATTCGGAATTGAAGATCAATTATTAACGCATTTTATAAACTTAATTAACAAAGAAGTTTCTGTTTTTACATTAGATACAGGAAGACAGTTTAATGAAACCTATGAAGTGTTTGATAAAACTCAAAACAAGTATAAGAATATTGATTTGAAAGTATATTATCCAAATGAAGATCAAATACAAGAATATGTAAAAGAAGAAGGAATTAATGGATTTTATAATAGTGTAGAAAGTCGTAAAAAATGTTGTTTTGTTAGAAAAGTAGTTCCCTTAAAAAGAGCATTAGAAGGAGCAGATGTTTGGATAACAGGATTAAGAGCAGAACAATCGGCAAACAGAGAAACTATGCAGTTTTTAGAATGGGATGAAGACAATAAGTTAATAAAATTTAATCCTTTACTAAAATATACTTTGGAAGAAGTTGAAGAAGTAGTAAACAAATATAATATTCCAATTAATAGCTTATATAAAAAAGGTTATCTAAGTATTGGATGCGCACCATGTACAAGAGCAATTGAAAAAGGAGAAGACTTTAGAGCTGGTAGATGGTGGTGGGAAAACGGAAAAAAAGAATGTGGACTTCACATTCATGTAGATAAAAATAATTAATAAAAATGCGAAATCATTTAGAAGAATTAGAAAACGAGAGTATTTATATCCTGAGAGAAGTTGCAGCACAGTTTCAAAAACCTGTTTTATTATTCTCAGGAGGAAAAGACTCAATAACAGTAGCAAGATTAGCCCAAAAAGCATTCTATCCAGCTAAAATTCCATTTACTTTTATGCATATAGACACAGGACACAATTTTCCTGAAACTATAACATTTAGAGATAAATTAATAAAAGAACTAGGAGTTGAACTTATTGTTAGATATGTACAAGACAGTATTGATACCAATAAAGTACAAGAAGAAACGGGGAAATATGCAAGTAGAAATTCACTTCAAACAGTAACACTTTTAGATGCAATAGAAGAGTTTGGTTTTGATGCATGTATTGGAGGTGCAAGAAGAGATGAAGAAAAATCAAGAGCTAAAGAAAGAATATTTTCAGTTAGAGACGATTTTGGACAATGGGATGCAAAAAAACAAAGACCAGAAATGTTTACCATTTTAAATGGGAAAATCAATTTTGGTGAAAACGTTAGAGCTTTTCCTATTAGCAATTGGACAGAAGAAGATGTATGGAGCTATATTAAACAAGAAGATTTAGAATTACCGTCAATATATTTTGCACACGAAAGAAAACTAGTAAAACGTGATGGAACATTTTTAGCGCATTCAGATTACTTAAACCTAACAGAAACAGATGAAATTGTTACTGATGTAGTAAGATTTAGAACAGTTGGAGACATGACTTGTACAGCAGCATTAGTATCTAATGCAAGTTCGATAGAAGATGTAATGTATGAAAACAAAACGTCTAAATCATCTGAAAGAGGAGCAAGAATCGATGATAAACGTTCTGAAGCTGCTTTAGAACAAAGAAAAAAAGGAGGGTATTTTTAATTATGGAATTACTTAAAATTAATACAGCAGGAAGTGTAGATGATGGAAAGAGTACTTTAATAGGACGATTTCTATATGATAGTAATGCATTAACTATTGAGCAAGAAGAATTAGTGCGACAAAAAACCAAAGAAAAAGGATTAGAAGATCTTGATTTTTCAGTTATTACAGATGGTTTAATTGCAGAAAGAGAACAAGGAATAACAATAGATGTAGCCCATATTTATTTCTCATCAGATACTAGAAAATTTATAATTGCAGATAGTCCTGGACATGTAGAATATACTAGAAACATGGTAACAGGTGCTTCAAATTCAGATTTATCCATAATCTTAATAGATGCTAGAAAAGGGTTGCTAGAACAAACACATCGTCATTATTTTATTAGTAGACTATTACGATTAGAATCGGTTATTTTCTGTGTTAATAAAATGGATTTAGTAGATTATGACGAAGATGTCTTCTTAAAAATCGCTACAGACATTAATAAAATGGTAAATGAGTTTGAAGAGTTAAATCAAACAATATCTATCATTCCTATTAGTTCATTGAAAGGAGATAATATTGTGCATAACTCTAAAAACATGAACTGGTATACAGGAGAAACCTTATCAAATGTTCTTCATAGTTTTAAAAAGAATACCCAATTTACAGATAGCTTTAGAATGGATATTCAGCAAGTATATCATGTTCAAAATACTGAATTTGTAGATTATAGATCTTATGCAGGTAGAGTAAATTCAGGACAATTAAAAGTAGGGGATAAGGTAACAGTTTTACCATCTTGTAAATCATCGGAAGTTGTAGAAATTAGAAAGTTTACTTCTTTGTTAAATGAAACATCAGTTGGTGAATCTGTACAAATTCGATTAAAAGACGATCTAGATATAAGTAGAGGAATGATGTTTGTAAAAGAACAAAATGACGCTCTATTCGAAAAGGAAATTACAGCTAAAATGGTATGGTTAGATGAAAGACAGGCAAATAAAACCTCAAAATATTTTATTCAAGCCAATTCAAGAACAGCAATTTGTAAAATACAAGATTTTATACATCTTATAAAACCAGAAAATCCACTTGAAAGATTTCCTTGTGAAAACATACGACTAAATGATATTGCTTTAGTGAAATTAAAATTAGCTAATCCAATTTATTTAGACAAGTATGCCGATAATAAAGCTAATGGAGCATTTATTATCGTAGATTCTCAAACCAATAATACTGTTGCAGTAGGTTTTGTAGAATAATTAAAAATTGGTAAAAAACCCCTAAATACATTTGTATTTAGGGGTTTTTGTGTTTTTATACGCATCTAAAATAGTAACTCAAAATACCATCAGAGTAGTAAACACAAACCAAACCCACCATCTTGTCATGCTGAAAGCATCCCATTAGTAGCTCCCCAAACCAAATCCACCATCTTGTCATGCTAAAAGTATTCCATTAAAATAGCACAAACCAAACCCACAATCTTGTCATGCTGAAAGCATCCCATTAGTAGCTCCACAAGCAAAATCATTAATAATCATCATTCATCATTAATTTCAGAGCCATCGGCTCGGTATATTTTAAACCCAAACCAAATCCACCATCTTGTCATACTGAAAGTATTCCATTAAAATAGCACAAACCAAATCCACCATCTTGTCATGCTGAAAGTATTCCATTAGAATAGCACAAACCAAACCCATCATCTTGTCATGCTGAAAGCATCCCATTAGTAGCTCACGTTTATCTTGTCGATTATCCGTTGTTTGTTTTCAACATACAACATACAACTTCAAAAAAAACACCATAGAACGTTTTGAATATACCAACAAATATTATAAATTTATCCCACTGCAAAAGCCAAAATACACGCTATATAAAAAGGAAACACACCAATGGATATTACACTAACCGATGAACAACGCATAAAAATTCTCAATTCCGATGATATTTATGGCATTATGCAGCAAGTACTCTTGCGAGAAAACAAAATAGACCAAGACAAAGAACATTTTTGGGTAGTGGGGCTTGCCAACAACAATAGAGTGTTGTTTATAGAGTTAGTAAGTTTGGGCACCGTAAACCAAACATTGGTAGAACCTATGGAAGTTTATAGTTTGGCACTACAAAAAAGAGCCGTAAAAATTATACTTTGCCACAACCACCCTAGTGGAGAATTGAAACCTTCAGAAACCGACAAAGACGTTACCGACCGCTTAATACAAGTGGGCATTATTGTAGATGTCTTGGTCATAGACCATTTAATAATTTCTACCAAAAGCTACCTTAGCTTTAAAGACATTGGGCTTCTCGGCGAACTAGAAAAAAGCACCAAATATGTGCCAAAATACGTATTGGAAGAAAGAATGCGAAAAGAAGCCGAAGCAATTATAAAGAGAAAAAACTCTATAGAAATTGCCAAGCAATTAAAACGAAAAGGCATTGCCAACGGAACCATAGCCGAAGCCACAGGACTGTCTTTAGAAGAAGTGGCAAAACTGAGAGTAAAAAAAGCAAACAATATAGAATAGTACTCCTCAAAAAATATTTTTTTTAACTCGTTTACGGATTACCGCACAAAACAAAAAAAGTACTGCATTACCTTTGAAAAAGCAGCCGAATTGTCTTTCGTACGTATTTATACGTACAAAAAACACCCAAAAATACGTATTTATACGTATTGTGGGTTTAGAAAGAATGGTTTAGGTTTGTGAAATAAAGAATGACGTTTGTTGTACATATTTATCTCATTTTGGGTGTATATTTATGATAGAGTCATACATATAAACAAGTTAGGAGATATTTAAACAAACCATATGGCAACACCATTCAATTCTGAAAAAATAATCATTCAACAAATCAACAATGTTGACTTTAGTACTTTTCTTGTCGGATTTGATTTAAATGATCTTGGCGAAAAAGAATATAGAATAAAACCATTAGTAACAAAATTAACTCATGTAATACATGAATTTGCTTTTGGATTCCATGAAGATACACAAACGGACAATACAGAAACACTAAGCAAACTAACTGATGCCGCAAAATCAATTTACAAAATTGACTCATTTCAGAAAGTAAAAGATATTTATGATAACAATGGTACAATTGATGATGATTTAGAAGATAAATATCTAAGAAGAGGAGAATTTGGAGAATTAATTTTGCATTTACTTTTAAGAGATTTTTATAAAACAATTCCTTTATTATCTAAAATTTATTTTAAAGATTCATTAGGACATGCAGTTCATGGATTTGATTCAGTTCATATTCAAGAAGAAACGCAAACATTATGGCTTGGCGAATCCAAGATATATACTGATGGCAAAAGAGGTGTAAAAGAACTTGTAAATGACATAAAAGAGCATTTTAAATCAGATTATCTAAATTCAGAGTTTATTTTGATTTCTAAAAAATTAAAACATTTAGATAATATTCCTCAAAAAGATTATTGGTTAGACCTTCTAACAGATTCAAGAACTTTAAAAGAAAGACTAACAACTATAAATATTCCACTTTTATGTACTTACCAATGTGATTTGTTCTCAATTCACGATGACGAAACTAAACAAGAATTCATTGATGCCTACGTGAATGAAATGAACGAAATAAAAAATTATTTTGATGGGAAAAACGACCATCCATTAAAAGCAAACCTTAACATTATCCTAATATTATTTCCAGTACAGAATAAAACAGAATTAGTTAAGGCAATGCATAATAAAATCTCATTATTACAAACACTTGGTGAATAATGGAAGAAACTATCAACTACATTGAAAGCACTGATAAAATAAACTTTGAATCCACTTTCAATATTTACAAGTATTGTTCTGCTCTAATCGTTGAAGATGAGCAAAAGGCTCAAAAACTTTTAGTTAATATTTTAGGTAACAAATCCAAATTTGAACCCCATTTAGATTTTGTCTTAGCCGACTTAATTGAAGGAGTAGGATTTTATCCTTATATCAAAAAGGAAGATTTTAAAATTACTTCTACTGATGCTTTAATCCGAAACGCTTATCATCAATCTGATAATCTTGATAAAGTACTGCATGAAGACCAGAAATACCTACTTTCATTAATTAATTCAGACAAAAATGTAATTGTAAGTGCTCCAACTAGTTTTGGGAAAAGTCTACTTATCGAGGAAATTGTAGCAACAAGCAAATTCGAGAATATTATTGTTATTCAACCAACTTTAGCCTTACTTGATGAAACAAGAAGAAAGTTGATGAAGTATGATGATAGGTATAAGTTAATAGTCAGAACTTCACAAGAACCGAGTATTGAAAAAGGAAACTTATTTTTGCTTACAGCAGAAAGAGTCAATGAGTTTAAGAATCTTCCTAGAATTGACCTTATTATTATTGACGAATTTTATAAGTTGAGTACAAAAAGAGATGATGAAAGGGCGGACTCGCTTAACAACGCTTTCAATTATGTTCTAAAAACATTCAATCCTAAATTTTATCTTTTAGGCCCAAATATAGATTCCATTTCTGAGGGATTTACTGAAAAGTATAATGCTATTTTTTACAAAACAAAATCTTCTTTAGTAGACACAAAGTCAATAGATATTTATTCTGAACATAAGGATTATTTTGACAAACCAATTAAGTTCAAAGAGTATAAAGAAAATATCCTTTTTGATTTATTGATTAGTTTACAAAATGAACAATCTATAATTTATTGTTCATCTCCAGCAAGAGTGAGATATTTATCAAGCCAATTTTTAAAGTACTTAATTGAAAAAAACTATCCTAAAACAAATGATAATTTAGATATTATAGAATGGATTAAAATAAACATTTCTGCTGAATGGAGTCTTTTAGATTTACTATCATTAGAGATAGGTATACATGATGGTGCGTTACAAAAACATATTACAACAACTATTATTGATTATTTCAATACTCAAAAAATAAAGTATCTGTTTTGTACTTCGACAATAATAGAAGGTGTAAACACAAGTGCAAAAAACATTATTTATTTTGACTCTACAAAAGGAAGAAGAACTCCAATTGATTTTTTTGATTATTCAAATATCAAAGGTAGAGCTGGTAGATTAATGGTTCATTATATTGGCAAAATATATAATTTTAATGAAATACCAGAAAACAACCAAGTTGTTATAGATATACCATTTTTTGAGCAAAATCCTATTTCTGACGAGGTGTTAATTAACCTTGAAGATGTAGAAGTCAAAGATTCAAATAAAGAACAATTAAATCGAATTAATGAGTTACCTCCAAATGAAAGAGATTTAATAAAGCAAAATGGAGTACAAGTTTTTGGACAAAAAAATATCATTGACACAATACGAACTGAACTTAAATCGAAGTACCATTTAATCAGTTGGAGTAATTACCCTACTAAACAACAATTAGAATATATTCTAGGTTTAGCTTGGAATAATTTACTAAAACCAAATGAAACTGTGAGACCAATGACTCTAAATAAATTAGTAACGGTGACTCAAATTTATGGATATAATCAGAATATTTGGAATCTAGTAAATAGCACTTTTAGTTATTTTAAAGGACTTAAGGAATTTGAAAGCGTATCTGACAATGAAATAATGGATGAAGCAATAAGAGATAGCTTTCAAGTCTTAAAACATTGGCTAGAATACAAAGTTCCTAAATGGCTATCTGTAATAAATTCAATTCAGGAATTCGTTTGTAATGAAAGTGGTTTAAAGCCAGGAAACTACACCTATTTTTCTAATCTAATTGAGAATGATTTTATAAGAGAAAATTTAGTAATCCTTAGTGAATATGGTATACCGACTTCTGCAATTAGAAAACTAGAAAATATCATTTCCGCTAAAACCCCTCAAGAAGAAGTAATGAAAATTATTAAATCAGAAAGACTTTTTGACAATAAAATATTTATAGAATATGAAAGGAATAAACTAAAAAATAACTAAACATCCCCCGCTAGCGCGAGCATCTTGCTCGTGCCTACAAACAAAATCAGGCTAAATTAGGTTTCAATAGTTTTGTTATTTTTACAAAATGAGTAGGAAGTATAAATTTGGAGAGCAATCAGGAGCCTATTTTATTAGCTTCGCAACAGTTAATTGGATAGACGTATTTACGAGAATAGAATATTTTGATTTAATTACAGAATCTTTAGACTATTGTAGAAAAAACAAAGGTATGGAGATTTATGGCTATTGTATAATGCCAAGTCATATTCATTTAATTTTTCGTTCATCACATGCTGACCCTTCTGGATTAATTCGAGATTTTAAAGGTTTTACTTCTAGAAAAATAATGAAAGCGATAGTTGAAAATGAACAGGAAAGCAGAAAAGAATGGATGCTTTGGATGTTTGAAAGAGCAGGGAAAAAGAATAGTAATGTGAAACAAAGACAGTTTTGGCAACAAAACAATAAACCAATAGAGATTTGGTCTTTAAAAGTTTTTGAACAGAAACTAAATTATGTTCATTATAACCCTGTACAAACAGGATTTGTAACAGATCCAATAGATTGGAAGTATAGTAGTGCTAGAAACTATGGCAACAACGATCAAACAATTTTAGAGATTGATATAAATTGATTTTTCTTTGTGGGCACGAGCAAGATGCTCGCGCTAGCGGGGATTAAAGATTCTTTAGTAATAACGAAACATGGCTTTAAATTGAATTAAATTGAATATGAGAAATACATTAGCTTATTTAGTAATGATTGTACCAATTGTAACGTATAATATTTATTATTATAATGAGACAACTAGAGGGATTGATTTATGGCAAGTTTTGGGTGCTTTTATAATAGGAGCCATTTCCTATAAAATTGGTATGGATATAAAAAATAGAGGCAAAGTAAAGTAAAATACCAGCTCCTCCAGCTAGCGCGAGCATCTTGCTCGTGCCTACAAACAAATTCAAGTTAAATTAGGTTTTAATAGTTTTGTTGTTTTTACAAAATGAGTAGGAAGTATAAATTTGGAGAGCAATCAGGAGCCTATTTTATTAGCTTTATTCACGGTTTATTATTTTTATAAAGGAAGTTCATGCATCCGCTTTGCTCAAGTGCAACAGTTAATTGGATAGACGTATTCACGAGAATAGAGTATTTTGATTAATTATAGAATCAGCTCCTCAAAGTCTCCTGACTTTGAGGATTAATAATATATTTAATGTTAAATTAATTTTTTATAAAAATGAAGCTTCATTATAAAACACTTACTTTAATATATTTAATACAAATAAGAATAAAAGAAGGTTTTTTAGACGACTGGAGTTAGCGATAATGAGAAAACATTTTGTTAAAATTCACAAGATTAACAATAGACAGAATTTTTTTGTAACATTAAATAGAAAATCAATACTAACTATTTAATGATTAAAGACATAATATTTCAAATAGAATATACTTTTTCTCAAATAAAATTCAACCGAAAAAGAGAGTTAAATAGAAAGCTGAAAGAATCATTTGGAAAGCTGAAAGATGATTCCTTTGACTTTGACAGTATTGAAAAATACTTTAGAAAGAAAGACAACTCAAAAGTTTATCAAGTATTATCAGACAAAACTTGTAATGATTTGGATTTTGATGATTTGTTTATGTTCCTAGATAGAACTCATTCAAAGATTGGTCAACAATATCTATACAATCATCTTCGTACTATTGAAATAAATGAAAAGAAGACCAGACTAAATGAAGAAATAATAACAGCGTTTTTAAAAAATTATGAATTAAGAATTTCGGTTCAAAAAGAACTCGAAAAGCTAAAACATAAAGATGTATATTATATATCTTCTTTGTTTCAAGATGAGCATCTCAATCCACCAAAATGGTTTTTTGTAATAAAGTTATTATCGTTTGCTAGTTTAGTGTCGCTCGTTTTGGTTTTTTTCAATCCTATATTTTTTATTGTTCTTTTAGGTGTTTTTTGCGTGAATTTTGTACTTCATTATTGGAATAAAAATAATTTAGTTCAATATGTAGGTTCAATTCCACAACTTTTAAGACTTAATAATGTTGCCTCACATTTATTTACCAATCCGTTATTAAAAAAAATAAATCCTGACTTATCCAAGTCAATAAAACTAATAAATGAAGTTAAAAGTAGAATGTCTTTTTTCTCACTCGAAGCCAAACTTCAAGGTGAATTTGAAATTATAGTTTGGTTTGTATTTGAGATTTTTAAAACAATGTTTCTACTTGAGCCATTATTGTTATTTGGTGTTTTAAAAAGACTAAACACAAAAAGAGAAGAAATAGAAAGTGTTTTTAAATTTGTTGGGCATATTGATATGTTAGTTTCCGTAGCATCTTTAAGAAAAGGACTCGAAACATTTTGTTTGCCAATTATTAACGATGAAAATAAAATTATTGCTAAAGATATAAGTCATCCTTTAATTTTTAAATGCACAACTAATAACATTGAAATAACTGAAAAATCGATACTTCTTACAGGCTCAAATATGTCTGGAAAAACGTCTTTTATTCGTGCCATTGGTCTCAATGTAATAACTGGGCTTACAATTAATACTTGTTTTGCTAAATCAATGACTTTTCCTTTATTAAAAGTGTTTTCAGCTATTCGAATAAGCGATGATTTGATGAATAATAAAAGTTATTATTTTGAAGAAGTATTAACCATCAAGGAAATGCTAAAAGAAAGTGAAAATGGAAATAAAAACCTCTTTCTTTTAGATGAAATATTTAAAGGAACAAATACTGTTGAACGTATTTCTGCTGGAAAATCTATTTTGTCTGCTTTGGCAAAACATAATAATAAAATATTAGTCTCAACCCACGACATAGAATTAACAGATATGCTTTTGAACGAATATGAATTATATCATTTTAGTGAAACAGTAAATGAGGACAATATAGGTTTTGATTACAAATTGAAAGAAGGAAAGCTAAAAAATAGAAATGCTATTAGAATACTTGAAATTAATGACTATCCAAAAGAAGTTGTGAAAGAAGCAGTCAAAATAGCCAAAAAAATAGATGAAACATATTTAGTAAAAAATGTTACTGGGAGCAATTTGTATATGTGAATGGAGATTTATGGCTATTGTATAATGCCAAGTCATATCTATTTGATTTTTCGTTCATCACATGCTGACCCTTCCGGATTAATTCGAGATTTTAAAGGTTTTACTTCTAGAAAAATAATGAAAGCGATAGTTGAAAATGAACAGGAAAGTAGAAAAGAATGGATGCTTTGGATGTTTGAAAGAGCAGGGAAAAAGAATAGTAATGTGAAACAAAGACAGTTTTGGCAACAAAACAACAAACCAATAGAGATCTGGTCTTTAAAAGTTTTTGAACAGAAATTAAATTATGTTCATTATAATCCTGTACAAACAGGTTTTGTAACAGATCCAATAGATTGGAAGTATAGTAGTGCTAGAAACTATGGCAACAACGATCAAACAATTTTAGAGATTGATATAAATTGATTTTTCTTTGTGAGCACGAGCAAGATGCTCGCGCTAACGGGGGATAACACAAGAGTTGTAAAAAAAATAGAGGTAAAGCAAGTAGAAAATAAATAAAAATAGATTATGATTTTTAAACACATTAATTTTTTTTTGGTTTTGTTTTTTTTGATTGGTTGTAACAATAATAGCAAACAAATTTTAGTTGATATGGACAACATAGGTCAATTCAAGCATTTTAAATATGAATATGAATCTAGTTTAACTACAAATTATTTTATATTTTATAATGATGGTAGATTATATGTTCCTCCTATGGCTTTCTATTCAGACAGAACAGCAGCTAGTTGGAGAATTATTAAAAAAAATGGAAAAATTGATTCATTAATTATTGAAGCAGATAATAAAGTTTATCAAGGAAAATTTAAAGTAGACTTTCTTAAAAATAATACTAATTCTAGGTTGTTTATGAAATTAAAATCAGATTCATTAGAAATAGTTTTATATAATTATTTTAAAACAAAAAAAGAAAGGGATGCTTATATTAATAAATATGGTATAGAAACAACTCAAGTTTCTGATGATTATTTTCCTCAGTTAAAACAGTTTCCTGATAATTGGAAAACTTTTGATTAAAAAAAACAGCTAGCGCGAGCATCTTGCTCGTGCCTACAAACAAAATCAGGCTAAATAGGTTTCAATAGTTTTATTATTTTTACAAAATGAGTAGAAAGTATAAATTTGGAGAGCAATCAGGAGCCTATTTTATTAGTTTTTCAGCTAGCACGAGCAAGATGCTCGCGCTAGCGGGGTTTTTCTCTTAATTGCAACAGCTCTTTCTTATACAATAAAACTATTCTGATTGGAACATCTATGCTCGTTTTATACATGATTTTCATTGTCTTAATCCATATGTACAAAGGAAACCCATCTGAAATTGTAATTCTTATAGCAACCATATTCGCTTCGTATATAAGAAAACCACAATTATTTCATCAAAAACCAAATTAAATCACTACTAAACAATACTTTCAAAATTTAAAAAGTTATACATTTTTTTAGTCATTAGTGAATAATTATTAGTACTAAATAGTTAGAGAAAATCAAGTTTTAAGGTTAACATCTAGAATGCCAAAACTTTTTCACTTTACTTCTCGCTATTCACTAATCACTATTTACTAGACATCAACAACTTTGCCAAAATCGCTAAAAACAGGGCTCGTGAATGGTTTTGACGTGTTTTGACCGGTTTTGACGTGTTTTGATGTATTTTGACGTACTTAAAGGGGTTAAATAGGGCCTTTGTTCGGAGATTGTTCGGAAAAGCTTCGGTCAAGCAGCGGTAAACAGGCACTTTTTCGCAACAACTTCCGAACGAAACTGCTACTTGACTGCTACTAAACCTAAAAAATTAGTGGTTAGTGGAAATTAAAAAAAAGTAACACACTTCATCTTTTCTTCTTCAAATTTCAAACATTTTATCACAAAAGTGTTACCCTGTAAAGGGTTTTATTAGCAGTTTCTCAAGGCTATTATAAATGTTGCCTTTATGAAAAGAATGTTGAGTTCTTGTATAACTTCTCGATACGCTTCGCACTGAAGGGATGTGTATTAAGAACCTCAAACTTGTCATGCTGTAAGCATCCCATTAGCAACTCCATAATACTATACATTAGTTTGGGTGTTTTTATAAAAGAATGTTGAGTTCTTGTATAACTTCTCGATACGCTTCGCACTCGAAGTGACGTAGTTTGAGTCGTCTGTTTGAGTGTTTTTTATGGAATAAAATGGAATAAAATGGAATAAAACTTCTCGATACGCTTCGCACTCGAAGGGACGAGTATCGAGAACTACAAACTTGTCATGCTGTAAGCATCCCATTAGCAACTCCATAATACTATACATTAGTTTGGGTGTTTTTATAAAAGAATATTGAGTTCTTGTGTAACTTCTCGATACGCTTCGCACTCGAAGTGACGAGTATCGAGAACTACAAACTTGTCATGCTGTAAGCATCCCATTAGCAATGGAAGTTCTTGTATAACTTCTCGATACGCTTCGCACTCGAAGTGACGTAGTTTGAGTCGTCTGTTTGAGTGTTTTTTATGGAATAAAATGGAATAAAACTTCTCGATACGCTGCGCACTCGAAGGGACGAGTATCGAGAACTACAAACTTGTCATGCTGTAAGCATCCCATTAGCAATGGAAGTTCTTGTATAACTTCTCGATACGCTGCGTACTCGAAGTGACGAGTATCGAGAACCACAAACTTGTCATGCTGTAAGCATCCCATTAGTAATGGAAGTTCTTGTATAACTTCTCGATACGCTGCGCACTCGAAGTGAAGTAGATTGTGTTTACTATGTATTGAAAAGAAATTTTAGTTTTTGCACCACGTCTGTTTGAGTGTTTTTGTGCAGTAAAACGGAACAAAAAATGTATCGAGAACCGTTTTTAATGAAATTTTTCTTGTTCTCGGTACGATTTTCTGTCGAAAAACACTCGAACTGATAAAAAAAATCATCAAAAATTAATTACATCCAACGGGTTTTTATTATAAAATTGCAGCATAATAACAAGAAATCCTTCATACAAAAGCAAATCATTACTCCCAATATTCCAAACAAAAAATCAATTAAAAAAAACAAAAAAACACACAAGTCAATTCATATAAAAAGATAATAGAAATGCAGAAAATGCATTTAATTTTTATAAATTGCTATAACTAAATAAATTTAATATGTCTAGAAAATATTTTTCGCTACTTTTTCTTTTTATCAGCATTTCCATTTTTTCACAAACCAAGCTAAATGAAAAAAATCTTGATAAACAACTATTAAAATTACAAGAAACCACTCAAACAGTTGGTTTTTCAGTTGCCATTGTTAAAGATAATCAAGTAATCTATTCCAAAGGATTTGGTTATAGAGATGCAGAACAAAAATTAAAAGCAAACGAAAATACTTTATATCCTATTGGTTCCACTTCAAAAGCATTTACTACTGCTTTATTAGGTATTATGGAAGAAGAAAAAGGATTAAAATTTACCGATAGTCCTATAAAATATTTACCTGAGTTGAAATTTTACAACGATGAATTAAATAATAAAATCACCATTTTAGACATGATAAGCCATCGCACAGGTTTACCACGTCATGATTTTTCATGGTATTTATTCCCTATCGAAAACAAAGACAGCCTTTTGTCTCGTGTAAAATATCACGAACCTTTTACAGGCATAAGAGAAAAATGGCATTATAACAATTTCATGTACTTAGCACAAGGTTTAATCACAGAAAAACTAACAGGAAAAAGTTGGGAAGACAATATTAGAGAACGTTTTTTTAAACCATTAAATATGTCAACTTCAAATTTAAGCATTGAAGAACTAAAAAAACAATCAAATATTTCAAAAGGATATTCATTAGAAAATTTTGAAACCAATGAAGCAATTCCTTATTACGATATTGCAGCAATTAGTCCAGCAGGAAGCATTAATAGTAGTGTAAAAGAAATGGCAAATTGGCTTAAAATTTGGCTAAATGAAGGAAAATTAAATGAAGTTCAAGTATTACCTAAAAGGTATGTAGAAAAAGCCATTAATCCATTAATGTTAGTTGGTAACGGTATTGCAGACAAACAATTTCCAAACCAACATTTAAATAGTTATGGTTATGCTTGGTTTGTTTCTTCATATAAAGGACATTATAGAGTAGAACATGGAGGAAATATTGATGGTTTTTCTGCAAATGTATCTTTTTTTCCTACCGATAAAATTGGAATTGTTGTACTCACAAATCAAGATGGATCAGCTTTACCAACTCTAGTAAGAAACGCAATTTCTGATGAAGTTTTAAATTTAGAAAAAACAGATTGGGTAGCCTATTATGACAAATTAATAGCACCTTTAAAAAAACAAATTAAAGACAAAAAAGAAAAAGAAGCAGAAAGCAAAGTTAACCATACAACCCCAACACATAATATAACAGAATACACTGGGAAATATAACCATAAAGGCTATGGAACATTTCAAATTGAAGTTAAAAATGATTCGCTTTGGGCAAACTTTACAAGAGAAAAAGTATATTTAAAACATACACATTATGATATTTTCAAAGGATTTGCTCTAAAAGGCAATAAAGTAAGCAGCGACGAAGTAGGTTCAAATTTCAATTTTCAGACTAATGATTTAGGAGATATTGAATCAGTTAAACTAAATATAGAAACTACTTTAGATCCAATTATTTTTAAAAGAAGTCCTTTAGAAGTGGCTGTTTCTACAGAAAAATTGAATAAATATGTAGGAAGCTATTTGCTTTCTGGAGTAGAGCTAAAAATTTCTATTAAAAAAGACAATTTAAAACTTTTTGTTCCTGGGCAACCAGAATATACTTTAATTCCAATAAAAGAAAATGAATTTTCAATTAAAGGATTATCAGGATACAAAGCTGTTTTTGAAGAGAAAGACAATAAATTAAATGTAGTATTACACCAACCTAATGGAGTGTTTACTGCTGTAAAACAATAACCATAATTGTATTAAGCAAAAGTATAATATTAGCACTTTTCATTAGTCTAGCTTCTTGTAATGTAAACAATAAATAACCTATGATATTGTGATTGAAAATGCAAGAGTTATTAATCCAGAAACCAATGCTAATGAAAAATGGAATGTGGTAACTTCTGGAGATAAAATCCTAGAAATAATTAAAAGCAAACTAAAAGAAAAAAAACATAAACGGAATAGATGTATTTTTTAATTGAAAATGGTAAAAATGAAAGCTAAAGCACTCCTTGAAAAAGTAATTAAAAGTGAACTGAAAAAATGAAAACAGTAACCGTTTTAGGATGTGGAATTGTAGGCTTAACAACTGCGATCAAACTACAAGAACAAGGATACAAAGTAACAATAATTGCTAAAGAACGTTTTAACAAAACACTTTCTAGTAAAGTTGGTGCAATTTGGTTTCCCTTTGAAGTTCATCCAAAAGAAAAAGCCAACAAGTGGGCAACACTTGCCTACCAAGAATACTTGTTAGATATAAAAGAAGGAAATGGCATTGCTTTTATTCCATTTATAACCTCATATAATAACGAAAGCAACACCGATTGGACAAACCAATTACCTAAAGAATCTGTTAGAAAAGCTTTGTCAGCAGAATTACCAAAAGGAATAGAAATGGCATATATTTCAATAGTTCCCTTGGCAGAACCACTTTTATATTTACCTTATTTATTTACTCGTTTTACAAATAATGGAGGAGCATTTAAAGAACAACAAATTATAAGTTTACAAGAAGCAGCAAATCTAAATACATTAATAATTAATTGCACCGGTTTAGGTGCAAAAGAATTATGCAATGATACTGATTTACAACCAATGCGGGGACAAATATTACGCTGTGAAAAAATGGATATTCCATCTTATGCTGATTCAATAAAAAAAGGAGCATTGAGTTATATTATTAACCGAAGCGAAGACTGCGTAATTGGCGGAACTGATTACGAAAATGATTGGAATACCAATGTAGAAATAAATGATACAAACTTAATTATTAAACGCCTTTTAGACATTGGATTATCACAAAAAACGCCCAATATAATAGAAGAAATTGTAGGTTTAAGACCAAAAAGAAGCGCTGTTCGTTTTGAGTTTGACGAAAATTTCTCCAATATTTTTCACAATTACGGTCATGGTGGAGCTGGTTTTACAGTAGCTTGGGGTTGTGCCATTGATCTTGTTGAAATAGTAAAACATGAAATTTATTACTGAATAAATAATTATAATTAAAAACAGTTAAAAGTAATGACTTAGGTAAAAACATACTTTCGAGTCTTCTCTAAAGGCACAAAAGGTTGCGTTATATTTGTTTTAGTTTAGACTAGTCTCCACTTCTTTTAGCTGTAAAACGTTGTGTTTAATGTAAAAAAAACAAATGGAATATAAATTACCAGAAGATAAAATCCCAATTTTCAACTTAAATTTTGAGAAAGGAAATGAGTTGGTTGATGGTTTGATTATAGCAAAAGGAGAAAGAAGACCGAAATTAGGATTTTGGAATAAAAGAAAAGCTAAAAAAGCAATCAAATATTATTCTAAATGCTTGTCTATGATACCAAATCATTGGCAAACGAATTGGTTGATAGCAAAGGTTTACCAAGCAATGTCCGAAAATAAAAAAGCTTTAAATCATTTTGAAACAGCGGTTAAAATAGAAAAAACAAATCCCGACTTACCACGCGAAGCCTCAATTTCTGCAATGGATTCAGGAAATGTAAAATTAGCGGTAGAATATTCTCAAGAAGCAATTAATCGTGAATCAAATGACGCTGGACTTTATTGTAATCATGCTTTAAACTTGATGGTTTTAGGTAATGATGATAAAGCTAAAATTTATATTGATAGAGCAATAAAAATGGCTCCTGATGATGAAATAAATAAAAATGTTTACGCACTAATAAATGCTGTTGCGAGTGGTGAAAGAAAAAGACCAAAATACAATGAATTGAACTAAAAATACGAAACACAACAAAGACTATAAGTAATTGAAGAAAAAGGAATAAAACAAAAGGGAGTATATAGATCAGTATTAAATCTTCAACTTACAATAATCAAGATCGTTAGCAAATATCCAGACAAATACTCAATTTAAATGAAAGAATTTAATGCGAAAATTGAAATTATCGGAATAAATCCCTTCGTTTTTATTCCAGACGACGTTTTGAATTATATTTTTGAAAAGGCAGAAAAAAATAAAGGAAAGATTCCAGTTCGCATCAAAATTGAAGGACACGAGTTTGAACAGACCTTGATAAAATACAGCGGACATTGGCGACTTTATTTAAACACTCCAATGAGGCAATCTGCCAAAAAAGAAGTTGGACAAATAACACGAATTGAAATCGAGTTTGATCCAAACGAAAGAAAAGTACCCTTTCATCCAAAATTTAAAAAAGCGTTGGAAGAAAATGAGAATGCAAAAAAGATATTTGATAATTTATCACCTTCCTTACAAAAGGAAATTTTGAGATATTTGTCATTCCTAAAAACAGAAGAAAGTATAGACAGAAATGTAAAAAAAGCCGTAAATTTTCTTCTTGGAAAAGAGAGGTTTATTGGAAGAGAAAAACCATGAGATTATTTTCTATTGATATGTAACAAAATAGTGAAATGAATATTAATATGCAATTACATAAGGATATAAGATTGAGCATGATAAATAGTATTCTAATCTCTTTTGTAGTTGAAAAGAAGTAAAGTTTGTCAAAGTATTTAAGGATTTTTTATATTGCGAAAGAATTAAATACTTTGAAAAATATTTACAACAGAACTACTGATGTATTGAATTCCAATTGCAATAACTATAAATCCAATAATCCTAGAAATGGCTACAATACCTGAAGCTCCTAAAATTCTAGAAATGTAGTGAGCACTTCTTAAAATTAGAAAGATGGTTAGAGCAACACATAAAATAGCAATACAAGTTATCATTTTTTGTGCTATTTCGGGTTGTTCTTGATACATAGCAATTAATAATGACATAGAACCAGGACCAGCAAGCATTGGCATGGCTAAAGGAGTTAATGCAATGTCATTTCTACGCATAGCATCATTAGTTACTCTTTTATTTACTCCTTTTTTCTTGCTAACATTACCAGAAAGTAAACTAAAACCAGAATTAACAATCAATAAACCTCCAGCAATTCTTAGAGCATCTATGCTAATTCCGAAAAAAATAAGTACATATTTTCCAATGAAATAAGAGATAATTAATATTATTGCTACGTTAATGGCTGCCCAAAGAGAAATTCTAGATCGTTCTTGTTTAGTATCATCTTGTGTAAGTCCTACAAAAACAGGAACAGCTCCTAAAGGGTTTAAAACAGAAAATAAGGCGGCAAAAACATAAATAAATAATTCCATTCGATTTTTTTACAAAGTAAGTTGTACTTTTTTAGTTAAAGTTTAAAAAAATGTTATTTCAAAGTTATGATTAATTTTTATTAAATTTATAAAAAAAAATAGATAAATGAAAACATTAGTTATAGGAGCTACTACAAATAAAGAGCGATATGCATATAAAGCAATTCATAATTTAGTAGGAAAAAGCCATCAAGTAGTTGCTATAGGTGCAAAATCAGGAATGGCTTTAGATGTTAAAATAGAAACTGAAAAAATTCCATTTTTAGGAATTGATACAGTAACACTATATATCAATCCGAAAAGACAAGAAGAATACTATGATTATATCATTTCTTTAAAACCTAGAAGGGTAATTTTTAATCCAGGAACAGAAAATCCCGATTTTTATAAATTATTAAACGATAATGGTATTAAAAATGAAATTGCTTGTACACTTGTTCTACTTGCGACTAATCAATATTAATCCTAAAAAAGTTAATATTCCATTTATTAATAATAGTTCAAAACCAAATTGATAATAATTGTTTTTTGCAAATAAGACAGCACATTCCCATTTGGTTTGTGCGATACTACAATCTGTAAAATCAAATTTTAAGTAGCTATATATTGCTGTTGCAATACTAATTATATATGTTAAAATAGGGGATAGTATTGCAACTATTGGAACGTACTTATCTTTAACTTTAATTTTGGTAAACAATCCAAAAGCGTATAAACCTAGTAATGGACCATAAGTGTATCCAGCATAAGTGAAAAGTTTAGAAATTACACTAGCATCGTTAATTAGATATTTGAAAGAGATAATTACTAAAATTAAAATTAGAGAAATTAAAACATGTATTTGTTTTCTAACTTTTACTTGTTTTTTAATGTCATATTTTTTTTCAATATTTAAAATATCAATGCTAAAAGAAGTTGTTAAAGAAGTTAAAGCGCTATCAGCACTACTATAAGCAGCAGCAATTAATCCTAATAAGAAGAAGATGAAAATTCCTGAACCTAAATAGTCTTTTGCTAAAACAGGAAATAAATCATCTTTATGAGCATCTATTCCGTTTTGTTGTGCATAAACAGTTAATAATAAACCTAGACATAAGAATATCAAATTAACTATGGTTAAAACAATAGTGAACCAAAAGATATTTTTTTGCGCATCTTTCAAACTTCTACATGTTAAGTTTTTTTGCATCATATCTTGATCTAACCCAGTCATTACAATAGCAATAAAAGCTCCTGATATAAATTGTTTCCAAAAGTAATCTTTAGATAAAATATCATCGAAAAAGAATGTTTTAGACAAGTCACTATTTGAAATAAAATGGATTAATGTATCTCCTCCTAAATCTAATGAACCGCTTACATGATAAATCGTAACACCTAATGCAATTAACATAAAAAGAGTTTGCAAAGTATCGGTCCAAACAATTGTTTTAATACCAGATTTAAAAGTATATAGCCAAATTAGAAGTACTGTTATTGTAACTGTTTGCCAAAATTCAATTCCTAATTCATCAAATAAAATAATTTGCAATACGTTTGCTACAAGATATAACCTAAAACTAGCACCTACAATTCTTGATAATAGAAAGAGAGAAGCTCCTGTTTTATACGAATAATTTCCAAATCGACTGTCTAAATAGGTGTATATTGAAGTCAAGTTGAGCTTGTAATATAAAGGCAATAATATTGTTGCTATTACAAAATAACCAACAATATATCCTAGTACAACTTGCATATAGCTAAATTGAGAACTTTCAATCCAACCAGGTACAGAAATAAAAGTAACTCCAGAGAGTGAAGCGCCAATCATTCCAAAAGCGACTAAATACCAAGGAGATTGCTTATTTCCTTTAAAGAAGGATTCATTGTCATTTGTTTCTTTTCTTCCAACAAAAAAGGAAAAAACGATTAAAAGAAGGAAATAAGAAAGAATTATAGTTATAATTGTAATGGGTTGCATAAATAGTAATATTGAGAAACAAAGATAATAGAATAAATAAATTATTCTAAAGTGTTACTTTTGTATTTTTGTAAACTATGGAATTACCTTCAAGATTATTAGAAAATGCTGTCGATGAAATCTCTCAATTACCAGGAATAGGTAAGAGAACTGCTTTACGTTTAGCATTGCATCTTTTAAGACAGCCAGAGAATCAGACTTTACTGTTAAGTTCTGCATTAGAAAAAATGAGAAAAGAAATTCAGTATTGTAAACAATGTCATAATATTTCAGATTCAGAAACATGTAAGATATGTGAAAGCAATACAAGGAATAAATCGATAATTTGTGTTGTTGAAGATGTTAGAGATGTTATGGCAATAGAAGGAACAGGTTCGTTTAAAGGAGTTTATCATGTTTTAGGTGGTAAAATCAATCCTATTGAAGGAATTGGTCCATCACAATTGAATATAAGCTCATTAGTTGCTAAGGTATCAAAAGGAGATATTAGTGAGGTAATCTTCGCATTGAGTTCAACAATGGAAGGAGATACTACAAATTTCTATATATATAAGCAATTAAAAGAATATTCAGTTTTAACGTCTACAATTGCTAGAGGAATTTCTATAGGTGATGAATTAGAATATGCAGATGAAGTGACTTTAGGAAGAAGTTTAATGCATAGAATACCTTTTGAACAGTCAATCAAACAAGTTTAATGAGATTTTTCAGAATATATTCAGAAAGATATAATTCTAACAACTATATTTGTTTTTTTTAAAGAAAAATGATGAAAATAAAACACATCTTACCATTCATAGTTTTGTCAATATTGTTTACTTCTTGTATTCCAAATAAAGATTTGGTCTATTTGCAAAACCCAAAAAAAGATAATCAAGCAATAGAAGTTAATGCAGCAGCATCAAAACCATATAGAGTACAAACTAATGATATTTTAAACATTTCTATTAAAGCTTTAGATCAAAAATTAGTTGAAATGTTTAATCCATCAACTTCTCAAAATCAAAGCGCCAATCAAGTGTCTCCACAAAATTTATATTTTAATGGATTTAGTGTTGATGATCATGGGAATATTCGAATTCCAGTTTTAGGAGAAGTAAACGTAATGGGATACACTGTTGAAGAAATAAGAGAAACAATTGAAAAAAGATTGTTAGATGAGTATTTTAAATATGAATCTAGAATTTTTGTTACAGTAAAATTAGCAGGACTTAGATACACTGTTAATGGCGAAATAGGAAGTCCAGGAACAAATGTTTTATATCAAGATAAAGCTACAATAATGGAAGCCATTGCAAACTCTGGAGATATAACTTTGACAGGAGATAGAAAAAATGTGCAAATTATACGTAAATATCCTCATGGTTTTGAGACATATACTATTAATCTAACTGAAGCTTCTGCAATAGAATCGCCTTATTTTTATTTACAACCAAATGATTATATCTATATAAAACCATTAAAACAAAAATCTTGGGGAACTGGAACTACAGGAGTTCAAACAATAAGCACAATAATCACAGCCCTATCACTTATTACAACAACTATTTTATTAACAAGAAATTTGTAATTATTTTAAAATGTTAGATATTAAAGATTTTACTTTTTTTGAATCTCAATCCAACTTCGATTTTAAAGGATTTTTTTTAAAAATTATAAGATATTGGAAATGGTTTCTATTGTCTTTAGTTATTGCATTTCTCATTGCCTATAATGTAAATATCAGAAAAGAGAAAATATATGGAATGGAATCTGTAATTGTTGTTAAGGATGAAAATAATCCTTTTTTTACATCAAATACAAGTTTAGTTTTCAATTGGGGAGGCGTATCAGATAAAGTGCAAACGGTTATTACTACTTTAAAATCGCGTTCGCATAATGAAATAGTAGTAGAAAAGTTACAATATTATATTCAATATAAAGTTAAAGACAAATACTTTTTTAAAGACGCTTATGGAAATGTGCCTTTTACTGTTCAAATAGATAAAAACAAAGGGCAATTAGCATCAACACCTATTCAAATTAAATTTATAAATGAAAGTCAATACGAACTAAGTGTTGATTTTGCAGAATATCCTTCAAGATCATTAATTCATTATATTGATAATTCTAGAAGTGAAATAGCTATTGATGAAGAAATTTTTAAAAAAGTATATAAAATAAATGAAGAAGTTAATCTTCCTTTTGCACATTTTAGAGTACAATTAAACCCAAATGCTAGTCAATATACAGGAAAAGAATATTATATAGGATTTGAAGATTTTAATAATACAGTCATAAAATATAAAAGTATTAATATTGAAGCCGATAATAAAGCACAATCGGTTGTAAGTCTACAATTACAAGGAACAAATAAAAACAGATTAGTTGAGTATTTAAATACAACCGTTAATGTATTGAGAAAAAATCAATTAGACAGTAAAAATCTTTTTGCAACTAATACTATTGATTTTATCGATAGTACTTTAGTTATAATGGAAGGACAGATTAAAGATGCAGAAAGTGAGCTAAAAGATTTTAGAAAAGGGAAAAATGTATTTGAAATAGAAGGAGGTGGACAAATATTAACAGAAAAATTATCTGAGTATGATGTTCAAAAAGACGAAGTAGATAGAAAAATAAGATATTTAAACAATTTAAAGTCATATTTAGATAAAAGCATCGATTTTTCAACATTGCCAGCTCCAAGTGTAGCCAGTATAGAAGATCCAAATATCATTTCTAATGTTTCAAGATTAATTGAGTTATCAAAACAAAGAGATGAATTAAATTATGCAGTTAAAAGCGGTAAAATGTTTACCGAATTTGACGTTGAAATGGATGCTATAAAGAAAGTGCTTTTAGAAAATATTTCTAGTTCAAAAAGTGCATTAATGATAGATTTAAGTATCATAAATAAAAATATTTCTAAAGCAGAATCTGAAGTAAGTGTTTTACCAGAACAACAACAAGAGCATTTAAAAATATCTAGAAAATATAACTTAAAAGATAATATTTATAATACGTTTTTACAAAAGCGAAGTGAAGCTGAAATTGTAAAAGCAGCAAACATTTCAGATATAGATTTTATTGATCCAGCAAAAGATGTAGGAGGAGGATTAAGGGGGCCAAAAACAAGTATTAATTATATCTTAGCAGTATTATTAGGTGTTTTAATACCTTTAATAATCATATTCATTTTAGTTTTGTTAGATAATAATTTAAACACTATTGATGATATTCAAAAGCTAACAAAAATTCCAATAATAGGAGTTGTAGGAAAGAAAAATACAGAAAATAATTTATCGGTTTATGAAAAACCAAAATCACCTTTAGCAGAATCCTTTAGAGCTATTCGCTCTTCATTGCAATTTTTATATAAAAAACAGAAAAATGAAGGATCAAAAATATTAATGCTTACTTCATCTATAAGTGGAGAAGGAAAAACATTCTGTTCGATTAATTTGGCAACCGTTTTTGCATTAAGCGAAAAGAAAACAATTATTGTAGGATTAGATTTAAGAAAACCAAGAATATTTGGAGATTTTAATATTGATAATGTAACAGGAGTTGTCAATTATTTAATTGGACAAAAAAAATTAGATGAGGTAATCCAAGAAACATATATTCCTTATTTAGATTTAATATCATCGGGACCAATTCCTCCAAATCCAGCAGAATTATTGATGGGTGAAAGTATGAAAGAAATGATTGATGAATTAAGACTTCGTTATGACTATATAATTTTAGACACACCGCCAGTAGGATTAGTTTCTGATGCATTAGAATTAGCACATTATTGTGACGCTACATTGTATGTTACTAGACAAGGTTTTACAAAAAGAGGTATGCTTTCTGTTGTGAATGAAAAACATAGAAGAGGAGAGTTGCATAATATTAGTATTTTGTTTAATGGATTTCATAATAAAACAAAATATGGCTACGGCTACGGATATGGTTACGGCTATGGTTATGGAGCTTACGGTGAATCATATCATGATGAACAAGAAGAACAAAAAGGATGGAGAAAAATTTTGAATAAATGGAGGAAAAAATAATCTTCATTATTCTTAAAAGATAAATATGATTACAAATAAAAAAATACTTATTACAGGAGGAGCTGGTTTTATCGGTTCAAATCTTTGTGAATATTTTTTAGCAAATAATAACAAAGTTGTTTGTTTAGATAACTTTTCTACAGGACATAAATATAATATTGAATCCTTTTTGTTGAATAACAATTTTACTTTAATTGAAGGAGATATTAGAAATATAGAAATATGTAGACAAGCAACAAAAGGAGTTGATTATATTTTACATCAAGCAGCTCTTGGTAGTGTGCCAAGATCAATAGCAGATCCTATAACGTCTAATGAAGTAAATGTTTCAGGATTTTTAAACATGCTTGTAGCAGCAAGAGATGAAAAAGTTAAAAGATTTGTTTATGCAGCAAGTTCATCTACTTATGGAGATTCAGAATCATTACCAAAAATTGAAGATGTAATAGGAAAACCATTATCTCCTTATGCAATTACTAAATACGTTAACGAGTTATATGCAGACGTGTTTAGTAAAACATATAACATTGAAACTATTGGTTTAAGATATTTCAATGTTTTTGGAAGGAATCAAGATCCAAACGGAGCTTATGCTGCCGTCATACCTAAATTTGTAAAACAATTAATGAATTTAGAAAGTCCAGTTATTAATGGAGACGGAAACTTTTCTAGAGATTTTACATATATTGATAATGTTATTCAAATGAATGAATTAGCATTATTAGCAAATGATAAGAAAGTAATAAATACAATTTATAACACAGCTTGTGGAGATAGAACAACACTAAATGATTTAGTAAAGTATTTAAAAAGTATATTATCAGAATATAATTCTGAAATTGCAAATGTAGAGGTTATATATGGTTCTAATAGAGCAGGAGATATTCCTCATTCATTAGCAAGTATAGAAAAAGCAAAAAAAATGTTAGATTATAATCCGCAATACACATTAGAAAAAGGATTAAAAGAATCTGTCAAATGGTATTGGGATAATTTAAAATAAGTTATGATTAAAAATATTTGTTGTATTGGTGCAGGGTATGTTGGAGGACCAACCATGGCTGTTATAGCTCAAAAATGTCCAAATATTAAAGTTACTGTTGTTGATTTAAATGAAGATAGAATTGATGCTTGGAATAGTTCAAATTTAGAGAATTTACCAATTTATGAACCTGGTTTAGATAGAGTCGTAGAAGAAGCGAGAGGACGAAATTTATTTTTTTCTACAGAAGTAGATAAAGCAATTGATGAAGCTGAAATGATCTTTATTTCAGTTAACACACCTACAAAAACGTATGGTGTAGGAAAGGGAATGGCTGCTGACTTAAAATATATTGAACTTTGTGCACGTCAAATAGCAAGAGTTGCAAAATCAGATAAAATTGTAGTTGAAAAATCAACATTACCAGTAAGAACAGCCCAAGCAATAAAAGACATTTTAGACCATACAGGAAATGGTGTTAACTTTCAAATATTATCAAATCCTGAATTTTTAGCAGAAGGAACTGCAATCGATGATTTATTCGCGCCAGATAGAGTTTTAATTGGAGGAGATATAACAGAAAGTGGCCAAAAGGCAATAAACCAATTGGTTGATATTTATGCAAATTGGGTTTCAAAAGATAGAATATTAACAACAAATGTTTGGTCTTCTGAACTTTCAAAATTAACGGCTAATGCTTTTTTAGCGCAACGTGTTTCTTCTATTAATGCTATGAGTGAATTATGTGAAAAAACAGGAGCAGATGTAAACGAAGTTGCAAAAGCTATTGGTATGGATAGTAGAATTGGATCAAAATTTTTGAAAGCATCAGTTGGATTTGGAGGGTCGTGTTTTCAAAAAGATATATTAAATCTAGTCTATATTGCTAAATCATACGGATTAAACGAAGTTGCAGATTATTGGGAACAAGTTATTATAATGAATGACCATCAAAAACGTCGTTTTGCAAAAAATATGATAAGCACATTATATAATACTGTTTCAGGTAAAAAAATTGCTTTTTTAGGTTGGGCATTTAAAAAAGATACTAATGATACAAGGGAATCGGCTGCAATATATGTTGCTGATGATTTAATAAGTGAACAAGCAATGGTTTCAGTTTTTGATCCTAAGGTAGATGAAACACAGATTTTATTTGATTTAAATTACCTTGAAACAAGATCAGATATTGAAAATAAAAAGTATATTAAAATAGAAAAAGATCCATATTCTACTGTAGAAAATTCGCATGCAATTGCAATTCTAACAGAATGGGATGAATTTAAAACTTATGATTGGAAACGAATCTACGATTCAATGTTAAAGCCAGCATTTGTTTTTGATGGAAGAAATTTATTAGATAAAAAAGAATTAGAAGAAATTGGTTTTGTATATCAAGCCATTGGATCATAAACCATGAATATGAAAATTGCAATAATAGGGTTAGGATATGTAGGTTTGCCTTTGGCAAGATTATTTGCAACTAAATTTTCTGTTGTAGGTTTTGACATTAATAAGATTCGAATAGAAGAATTAAATAAAGGGATAGACTCTACTTTGGAAATAGATAATAGTACTTTAAAAAAAGTATTATTATCCTCAAATGCTAATGAAATAGGACTTTATTGTTCTTCTGATTTAGAAGATATTAAAGATTGTCAATACTATATCATTACAGTTCCTACACCAGTTGATAAGCATAATAGACCTGATTTAACACCACTTTATAAAGCAAGTGAAACAGTAGGGAAAGTACTTAAAAAAGGTGATGTTGTTATTTATGAATCTACAGTTTATCCTGGTGCTACAGAAGAAGAATGCATTCCTGTTCTTGAAAAAAATTCGGGACTTAAATTTAATATTGATTTTTTTGCAGGATATTCACCTGAAAGAATTAATCCAGGAGATAAAGAACATACTGTTGAAAAAATATTAAAAATAACTTCAGGTTCAACCCCAGAAATAGGAAAAAAAGTAGATGATTTATATAAAACGGTTATAACTGCCGGAACACATTTAGCGCCTACAATAAAGATAGCTGAAGCTGCAAAAGTAATTGAAAATTCTCAGCGTGATATAAATATTGCTTTTGTAAATGAGTTAGCTAAGATTTTTAATTTATTAGAAATAGATACTCAAGCTGTTTTAGAAGCAGCGGGAACAAAATGGAATTTTCTTCCGTTTAAGCCAGGATTAGTTGGAGGTCATTGTATAGGTGTTGATCCTTATTATTTAGCACAAAAAGCACAAGAAAAAGGATATCATCCAGAAATTATTTTAGCAGGAAGACGTCTTAATGATAGTATGGGAGAATATGTAGCTTCTCAGATTGTTAAATTAATGATTAAGAAAGGAATAAGTGTTAATGAAGCAGAATTACTAATGATGGGAATTACTTTTAAAGAAAATTGTCCAGATGTTAGAAATACTAAAATAACAGATGTTATTTCATCTTTGGAAGAATATGGAATAAAGGTTACTGTTTTTGATCCATGGGCAAATAAAGAAGAAGTAATGCATGAATATGGTATAACAAGTATTACTGAAAAACCATCTAGAAAATTTGATGCTATTGTGCTAGGAGTAGCTCATAAAGAATTTCAAAATATTGATTTTGATTTGTTGAAAAAAGAAAATAGCATCTTGTATGATGTGAAAGGAGTTTTGAGTTTACCAGTTGATGGTAAATTATAGACTACAATTATTTCTTTTTTAGTACTAAATAAGTAAAAGAGATTATATAAAATTAGAGTATGTACAAAAAATGGATTAAGAGATTAGTAGATGTTTTATTTTCCATTATTGGATTATTTCTTCTTTTTCCTATTATACTTATTTTAATATTATTCCTAACTTTAACTAATAAAGGGAATCCTTTTTTTATTCAAAAAAGACTAGGGAAAAATAAAAAAGTTTTCAAGATTATCAAGTTCAAAACTATGAACGATAAGAAAGATAATAATGGAAATTTACTTCCCGATGAGAAGCGATTAACTCCAATTGGAAATTTTATCAGAACAACTTCTCTAGATGAAATTCCTCAACTTATAAATGTTATTATTGGGACTATGAGTTTAGTAGGACCAAGACCATTATTGACGCATTATGCCAATTTATATTTACCCTTTCAAGATCGAAGACATGAAGTGCTTCCTGGTATAACAGGTTGGTCTCAAATAAATGGTAGAAACGCATTAGATTGGAATAGAAGATTTGAACTAGATGTTTATTATGTTGAAAATCTCTCATTTTTATTAGATATTAAAATCCTTTTAAAAACAATAATAAAGATTTTTAAAAGAGAAAATATTACTGATAATAGTATTACTATAGAACCCTTTTTAGATTCTACAGATTTGTATTTATACGGAACAGGAGAATGGTGTGAATCATTTATAAATTTAATATTATCTGAAAGAAAGTATAATATTAAAGCAATTTTTGATGATTTTCCTAAAGTTGAAAAAGTATTAGAGTTTCCAGTAATTAAAATGGAAAATATAGAATTATTAGAAGATAAAAACATTATTATTACTATAAAAGACAATAAAATAAGAAAGAAAAAAGCACTATTTTTTAAATCGAATTTTGTAACTATAATTCATCCTAAAGCTACTGTTTCTAAATTTTCAAGTATTGGAAAAGGAACCCAAATTATGGAAAATGTTATTGTTGAAGATAAAGTAACAATAGGAAATCATATTGTTATAAATGAAAATACAAGTATAAAAAAATCATCTGTTTTAGAAGATTATGTGTATGTTTCTTCAAATGTTATTTTAGAAGAAAATGTTGTAATAGGAGAGTTAACAAAAATAAATGAAGGAGTAAAAATACTTGAAAATGTTATAATAGGAAAGAATGTCATAATCAAAAGCAATGCTATTGTGAGTAAAAATATTCCAGACAACTCAATTGTTGAAAAGTAATAGCAATTATAATAAGTATGAAGCAAGAGAAAAATAGAATATTACTTTCTCCTCCTCATATGGGAGGAAATGAACAGAAATACATTGCTGAAGCTTTTGTTAATAATTGGATTGCACCATTTGGACCAAATATTAAAAAATTCGAGAAAGATTTAGAATACTATTTGAAAGAGAATAGTAATGTTGTTGGTTTAAATTCAGGAACAGCAGCCATACATTTGGGACTAATTTTATTAGGAGTAAAATCAGGAGATGAGGTTCTTTGTCAAAGCTTAACTTTTTCAGCATCAGCTAATCCTATTGTATATCTTGGTGCAAAACCTATATTTATTGATAGTGAAAAAGAGACTTGGAATATGTGTCCAATAACTCTAGAAAATGCTATTTTGGATAGAATTGAAAAAGGAAATAAACCTAAAGTTATCATTGCTGTTCATTTATATGGAATGCCTTTTAAAGTTCAAGAAATTAAAAAAATTTCAGAAAAATATAATATTCCCATTTTAGAAGATAGTGCAGAAGCTTTAGGAAGTACTTATAATAATCAAAAATGTGGAACATTTGGAGATATTTCAGTTTTATCATTCAACGGAAATAAAATCATTACTACTTCAGGAGGTGGAGCACTAATTGCAAAATCAAAAGAAATAAAAGATAGAGCTGTTTTTTTAGCAACTCAAGCAAAAGATAATGCACCTCACTATCAACATTCTGAAATTGGATACAATTATAGAATGAGTAATATATGTGCAGGAATTGGAATAGGGCAAATGGAAGTTTTAGATTCTCATATTTTAGCAAGAAGAGAAATAAATGCTTTTTATAAAACGTTTTTTGAAAACAATAAAAATATTTGTCTTTTAAAAGAACCAAATGATAACTTTTATTCAAATCACTGGCTTAGTATTATACTTTTAGAATCGTATGAGAAAAGAGAAATATTACGAAATGCTTTTGAAGAAGCAAATATAGAAACAAGACCTGTTTGGAAACCAATGCATTTACAGCCTATATTTAAAGAATATCCATATTATGGAAGTAAGAATTCAGAAAATTTATTTGAAAGAGGACTGTGTTTACCTTCAGGATCAAATTTAACAGATAATGATAAAACTCGAATTTCGAAAGTAATTAGTTCATTTGTTAACTAAAAAAGACATTTTTACTTATTGCTAATTCAAATTTGTCTAAAGATTTTATAAGAATTTTATTTTTAAAAAATTCAATATGATTTTTATGATGAATATCAGAACCTACAAAATCAATTAAATTATTATTAAGTAACTTTTCAGCTATCATAGTTACATCCTTTCCATAATAACCAACACTTGAAAGTAAATTCATTTGAAAAAGACAACCAGCTTTTTTTAATTCTTCGTAAGTAGAAAATTTCGAATGGAAAAAAGTATAACGTTCAGGGTGCGCTAAAACAGGCTTATATCCTTTTAGCTGTAATTCAAAAAGAATATCATATAATTGAATAGGAGCATTTAAATAAGACATTTCAACTAAAACATAATTGTCTTTTAAAGTAAGTAAATTCTCGCTTTCAAACTGTATTACAAAATTTTCATCCATGTAATATTCAGAAGCACAATCAAGTTGAAGTTTAGTGCTCTCAAAAGAAAGTTCTTTTTCAACTTTTTTCTTAGTTTCAACTATAGTTTCCTTTGAGTTATTCCATACATTTTTTATAGTATGTGGAGTTGCTATTGCTTTTTTAAAACCTAAATCAATCATCTCATTCATTAAAAAACGAGAATCATTCATTTTTTTTGCACCATCATCAATACCAGGAAGTATATGAGAGTGAATGTCAACATAGTCATTAGGAATTAATTCAGAAAGCTTAGGTTTTGATTTAAAAAAAGGAAACATACTAAAAATTTACATTGCAAATATAAAGATAGTTTGTTAAGTGTATTGTTTGAACAGTATAATAAAGTATTTATTATTATCTTAGAAATCTTAACTTGTAGTTATGTTCTTCCCTAATGATTAATTTTAGATATTTCTCGCTATAATATTTTTAAATTGGATCTTCTAATTTTTCATAAGTAATTTGTCTTATATAAATTAAAGACAAGAGATATGTTTTGAAAAACATTAGCTAGTATCATATATTCGTAAATAGGTTTTTGAAATAGTTTTCTTCTTTTAATCAAAATTTTTGTTACTAGTTTGAAATAGTTTATTTTTGGAAAGTTTAACAGAAACATAGTTAAGGCAAATACTAAAATTTAAAAACCAATTAGTAATCCATGGAAACTCAATCGGAACAGTGGGACTCTGTTATCGAATCTAAACATCATCTTTTAAGGATAAATTTTAAAGAACTTTGGAATTATCGTGATTTATTAGTGTTGTTTGTAAGAAGAGATTTTGTTACAGTATATAAACAAACAATTTTAGGACCATTATGGTTTTTCATACAACCTATCTTAACAACTATTACTTTTACAATCATATTTGGAAATGTAGCTAAATTACCAACAGATGGAGCTCCGAAACTAGTGTTTTATATGGCTGGAATTACATTGTGGAATTATTTTTCAACTTGTTTAACAGCTGTTTCAGGAGTATTTAATTCAAATGCTGCAATATTTGGGAAAGTATATTTTCCAAGGTTAATAATGCCATTAACTATAGTAATTTCAAATTTAATGAAATTTGGAGTCCAATTTTTAATGTTCTTAATTTTTGTCTTTTATTATTATGTTAAGGGGAATATACAACCAAATAGCTATATTTTATTTACCCCAATAATTATAATAATTATGGCGATTATAGCTATGGGAATAGGTTTGATTTTATCATCAATGACAACTAAATATAAAGATTTAAATATGTTAATAGGTTTTGGTATTCAATTATTCATGTATGCCACACCAGTTATTTATCCAAGCTCATCAATACCTGCAAATTATCAATGGGTAATTAATTTAAATCCATTAGTAGGATTATTTGATTATATGCGTTTTGCATATTTAGGAGTTGGTTCATTCAGTGGCTTAGATTTATTATACCCAATTTGTTTTGCGATTGTAATATTATTTTTAGGAATAATAGTATTTAATAAAGTACAAAAATCTTTTATGGATACAGTTTAAGGATTTTTTTATAGAAATAATGTTGAAGTAAATGATTTTAAGAAAATGAGTAAAGTAGTAATAAAAGCGGAAAATATTTCAAAACAATATAGATTAGGACTTGTTGGTACAGGTACGGTGAGAGATGATTTTAAAAGATGGTGGTCAAATGTAAGAGGGAAAGAAGATCCTTTTTTAAAAATAGGAGAAATAAATAATAGAGAAATTAAAGGGCAAAGTGACTATGTGTGGAGTTTACGCGATATTAATTTTGAAATTAAGCAAGGAGATTCTGTTGGAATAATAGGAAGAAATGGAGCAGGTAAATCTACTTTATTAAAAATACTAAGTCAAGTAACACAACCTACTACAGGAAAAATATATAATAAAGGACGTATTGCGTCTTTATTAGAAGTAGGAACAGGATTTCATCCAGAAATGACAGGAAGAGAAAATATCTATTTAAATGGAGCAATTTTGGGCATGCGTAAACATGAAATTAAACGAAAGTTTGATGAAATTGTAGCCTTTTCAGGAGTCGAACGATATATTGATACTCCTGTGAAACGATACTCTTCAGGAATGTATGTGCGCTTAGCTTTTGCTGTAGCTGCTCACTTAGATTCAGAAATTTTAATTGTTGATGAAGTATTAGCAGTAGGAGATGCAGATTTTCAAAAAAAGTGTTTAGGTAAAATGAATGACGTAAGTAAAGGTGAAGGAAGAACAGTTTTATTTGTAAGTCATTCTATGGCAAGTGTTAAGAAATTGTGTAACAAAGGAATGGTTCTGCAAAATGGATCTATTGTGTTTCAAGGGTTAATTGAAGATGTTGTGAATTATTATGAAAATAATTTAATATCTACTGATAGAGTTTTGGAAATAGATTATTCAATTGATGATAATTTACCTATGCAAATTAAAAGAGTTGAATTATTAAATGAAAGAGTAAATAAGTTATTTAATACCTTAGATGAATTAATATTTGAATTTGATATAGTTTGTAGGGAGAATATTGAAGGAGCATATGTAACTGTTGATTTAAAAGATGTAAATGATGAATTAATTTATTGGTCTGGTGATTATTCTAGTAAGAGATTTATTGAGAATATTAAAGGTGAAATAAAAATGTTATGTAAGTTGCCTAAAGGTATTTTAACAAGTGGTATTTATAATGTGAGTTTTGCAATTTATTCCCCTGTAAATGGTGTAGTTCAAAATGAATATAATAAAGTTATAACTTTTGAGATTGAAGAAAGTCAATCTTCTTATTTAAGTCAATTCAATATAAACTATCCAGGTAAAATTGGGATTCCAAGTAAATGGGATGTAATTAAAATTAATGATGGACAATACGATTAAAAATAAAGTTTTATTAATTACAGGCGGAACAGGTTCTTTCGGGACAGCAGTACTTAATAAGTTCCTTGTGACAGAATATTTTAAAGAAATTCGCATTTTTTCTCGTGATGAAAAGAAACAAGATGATATGCGAAATCATTATAAAAATGATAAAATAAAATATTACATTGGAGATGTAAGAGATTATGTTTCTATTGAACCAGCAATGAAAGGAGTAGACTATGTTTTTCATGCTGCAGCTTTAAAACAGGTTCCATCTTGTGAATTCTTTCCTATGCAAGCGGTGAAAACTAATGTTGAAGGAACTCAAAATGTTTTAAGAGCAGCTACACATTTTAAAGTAAAAAAAGTAATTTGTTTATCAACAGATAAAGCGGCGTACCCTATAAATGCTATGGGTATTTCAAAAGCAATGATGGAAAAAGTTGCAATTGCTGAGTCAAGAAATTCTTCGGATACGATTATTTGTCTCACGAGATATGGAAATGTTATGGCTTCTAGAGGTTCTGTAATTCCTCTTTTTTTACACCAAATTGAGAAAGGCGAATCATTAACAATTACTGATCCGAATATGACAAGATTTTTAATGTCACTTGATGATGCTGTAGAACTAGTGCTGTTTGCTTTTAAAAACGGTCAACCAGGAGATATTTTTATAAATAAAGCTCCTGCATCAACTATTGAAGACCTAGCTAAAGCAATTTTAGAATTAAAAAAAACAGACAATAAAATAAAAATTATTGGAACAAGACATGGTGAAAAACTTTTTGAGACACTGTGTACAAGAGAAGAGATGGCAAAGGCTGAAGATATGGGAGAATTTTATAGAATTCCAGCAGATAATAGAGATCTTAATTATAGCCAATATTTTTCTGATGGGAAATCTATTTTGCCAGATATTAGCGATTATAATTCTCATAATACAACACGTTTGGATGTAAAAGGAGTAAAACAATTATTATTAAATCTTGAAGAAATTAAATCACTTGATTAAATGAGGTTATTTTAGATCATTTATCAAATTTAAAATTCAGATAATTTTTGCAACAAGATGAAAAAAATAAAACTTGCTACAATATTAGGCACTAGACCTGAAATTATTAGATTGGCAGAATGTATTAAAAAAAGTGATATTTATTTTAATCATATTCTAATACATACAGGTCAAAATTATGATTATGAATTAAATGAAATTTTTTTTGAAGATTTAGGCATTCGTAAGCCTGATTTTTTTCTAAATGTTGCAGGAAATCATTTAGGGGAAACGATAGGGAATGTTATTTCAAAATCGTATGAAATTTTATTAAAGGAAATGCCTGATGCTATTTTGGTATTAGGAGATACAAATAGTGTTTTAAGTACGATAGCTGCAAAACGATTGAAAATTCCAATTTTTCACATGGAAGCAGGCAATAGATGTTTTGATCAAAATGTTCCTGAAGAAATTAATCGTAAGATTTCTGATCATATAAGTGATATAAATTTAGCCTATACAGAAAATAGTAGACGGTACCTATTAAGCGAAGGATTTAGAAAAGATCATGTTTTTGTTACAGGTTCTCCTTTAAATGAAGTATTATTGAAATATTTAGATAAAATTAATTCGAGTACTATTTTAGATCGTTTAAATTTAGAAACATCTAATTATATAGTAGTTAGTGCGCATAGAGAAGAAAATATAGATATAAATACTAATTTCAATTTATTGGTAGAAGCCTTAAATGCAGTAGCCGAAAAATATAAAGTACCAGTAATCTTTTCTACTCATCCTCGTACTAAAAAAAGAATTGAAGAGAATGATATTCATTTCCATTCATTGATTAAGAATATAGTTCCTTTAGGATTTTTTGATTATGTTAACTTACAGAAAAATGCTTACATCGTTTTATCTGATAGTGGTACAATTAGCGAAGAATCAGCAATTATGAAATTTCCAGCGGTAAGTATCAGAACAAGTACAGAACGACCTGAAGCAATAGATGCTGGAACTGTTATTTTAGGTGGTATAACAAAAGATGAAATTTTAAATGCAATTGAAGTCACAAGAGGACTTTTTAATGATTCTATTGCTATTCCTTTTGAATATGAAGTCAAAAACACTTCTGATAGAGTAATAAAAGCAATTGTGAGTTATACTAGTATTGTTAATCGTGTAATTTGGAATAAATAAATTAATGAAAAAAATTCTAGTTATTGGTTCTAAAGGCATGGCAGGACATGTTATTTTATATTATCTCAAGTCTAAAAAGAACTTTGAAGTTTTTAGTATGGCAAGAAGTATTGAAAAGAGTGATTTTAATTTCAGTTTAGATGTAAGTGATACTAATAAAGTTAAGACTATAATTCTTGAAAATCAATTTGATGTCATTGTTAATTGTATTGGAATTTTAAATAAAAATGCAGAAGAAAACCCTGAAACGGCAATATGGTATAATAGTTATTTTCCTCATTTCATCGAATCTATAACTAGAAATACTACTACTAAAATAATACATATTAGTACGGATTGTGTCTTTTCTGGAGAAAAAGGTAGTTATACAGAAAATGACTTTAAGGATGGAATTGGTTTTTATGCTCAATCAAAAGCATTAGGAGAAATAATTAATGATAAAGATGTTACTATAAGAACATCAATTATTGGTCCAGAATTAAAATTAAATGGTATTGGTCTGTTAAATTGGTTTTTAAATCAACCTGAAAATACAAATTTAAAAGGCTTTACAAATGCTTTTTGGACAGGTTTAACTACTTTAGAACTAGCAAAAGTTATAGTAGCTATAATAGAGCAAAATATAAAAGGATTAATACAAGTAACTCCTCAAAATAAAATTAGTAAATACAATCTTTTAAAATTATTCAATACTATCTACAGAAACGATAAACTAATCATTTTAAAAGAGGATAAATATAAAATTGATAAAAGTTTAAGTTCAATACGTACAGATTTTAATTATATTGTTCCGACGTATAAAAAAATGCTAATTGAACAAAAAAAATGGATGCTGAAAAATAATAACATTTATAAGCATTATTCATTATAAAAAAGTCTATGATATCAGTTGTAACAGCATATTACAATAGGAAAAAGCTATTTGTTAGAACATTAGATAGTATGAAGCCATACTACGATAAAATCGATTTTGAAGTTATTGTTGTAGATGATGGAAGTGAAGAACAAGAACGATTAGAAGATTTACAAATAGAGTTTCCTTTTTTAAGGATAATTCGTTTAGAAAAAGAAAGTAAATGGTATAAAAATCCTTGTATTCCGTTTAATATTGGTTTCTCTCAAATTAGGGGTGATAAAGTTATAATTCAAAATCCAGAATGTTATCATTTTGATAATATCTTAGAATATGTTGATGAAAAGTTACAAGAAAACGACTATTTAAGTTTTGGATGTTACTCTTTAGATAAATTAAATACAGATGAAGACAAACTGTTTTTAGACAAAAAACACATTCAAAATCTTATAAAAGAAAATAATAAAGCATTCATAACTGATGGGGATTTGGGTTGGTATAATCATTCTGTGTATAGACCTGAATCTTTTCATTTTTGTACAGCACTTACAGCAAAAGATTTATTTGATATAGGAGGGTTTGATGAACGATATGCAAAAGGAATTGGATATGATGATGATGATTTGATTTGGCGAATTAAGAAAAAAAACATGAATATTAAATTTATTGATGATAGGATTGTTTTACATCAAAATCACTATATAAAACCTCATAATATAGTTGAAGCAAATAAAAAAAGAAGAGAAAGTTATAAACTAAACCAAAGAATTTTTGAAGATATTACACAATGTAATCACCCTTGGAAGGCAAACTTTATAGAAAATAATTATTACAACACTAAAATAGAAAACAGAATAGCTGATAATTATTTTTTAGAATATAATAAGTTAACAAAAAAAGTAGTTGAATATAAATTTTCAAGAAAAATGGGGTTATATCTGTTAAAAGTTTTATCTAAGATTAAATTTTAAAATTATAAATAATAAGATGAATATTTCCGTCATTATGCCAGTTTATAATGCTGCCAATTATTTAGATAAAGCAGTAAAATCTGTATTATTACATAATGAGGTTAAGGAATTAATTATAGTTAATGATGGTAGTATAGATAACTCATCTCAAATTTTAAAAAGACTTCAAAAAGAAGATAATAGAATTAAAATTTATCATCACAAAAATAAGATAAATAAAGGACGCTCGGCAAGTCGTAATTTGGCTTTGCAAAACGTAACTCAACCTTTTATTGCTTTTCTAGACGCAGATGATTTTTATTTAGAAAATCGTTTTGAAGCAGATAAACAATTATTTGAAAGTGATGATTCAATTGATGGTGTTTATAATGCTATAGGCGCTTATTTTTATAGAGAATCATCTGAAAGGGAGACTTTAGAATTAGGTTTAACAACAATTAGAGAGCCTATAGAACCAGATGAGTTATTCGAATGTTTATTGAATGGTAAAAAAGGATATTTCTCAATAGACGGTTTAACTATAAAGAGAGAAGTTTTATTAAAAATAAATTTTTTTAAAGAACATTTAGTTGTAGCTGAGGATACTGATTGGTTGTTAAAAATGTCACTTGTGTCAAAATTAGTAGCAGGAAATATTAAAGAAGCAGTGGCTATGCGAGGTGTGCATGATACTAATGTTTTTAATAAAGAGGGGCAATATAAAGTACATCGTCAAAAAATGTTTGAGTCCGTTTTGATTTGGTGTTTTAAAAACAAAGTAAAGATTTCTAAAATTGATATATTACTTAATAGGATGTTTTATTATCGCTATAAAGAAAATTATAGCCTGAATAAAGAATTAAAGTATTGGCTTTTCCTATTAAAAAGCACTCCAAAATTAATGACTACCATTTTAGGAATTAAATACTGTCCGATAATTAGGAAAAGAAAACAACTTTTCCCATTTTTGTTCCGTTAAAAAACAAACAATTTTGCAGCAATTGGTGTCCATCATAATTCCTACATATAATAGTAGTATCTATTTAAAGCAAACTTTAGATAGTGTGCTTAGACAAACTTATACAAATTGGGAGTGTATTTTAGTAGATGATGGTTCTACCGATTTAACTGAAACCATTACAGAAAACTATCGAGAAAAAGACACTCGTTTTCACTTGTATAAACGACCAGAAAATTTACCAAAAGGACCCTCTTCGGCACGAAATTATGGCGTAACGAAAGCAAATGGCGAATACCTTATTTTTTTAGATGCGGATGATTTGTTAGCGAATACTTGTTTAGAAAACCGAGTTGAACAATTTAATAAAAATCAAGACTGTGATTTTTTGGTGTTCCAAATGGAACGGTTTGTAAACGAACCAGACTATTCAAATAAGGAAAAAAAAGTTGAAGAAAATAAAGAAGAAATTTTAAACTCTTTTATAAAGTTACACGGGCAATGGCCTATTTCTTCACCTATTTATAAAACTAATTTCTTCAGTGAAAAAATTAAATTTAATTCTAATTTGATAGTGTTTGAAGATTTAGAAGTAGCTATAAAGTCTATCCTTCTTGCCTCAAACTTTCTCGTTTTTAAATTGATAGATTGTTATTATCGCAATGACGAAAATTATGATAAAAAATATAATTCTTTAGAAGTAAAAATTAGAATGATTAATAGTTTTCAAGAATTTATTATAGCTATTTCTAAATTAGTAAATAGTAATGATGAAAAACAATTTAAAAATGCTGATATTAAGTTAAGTTTAATAAAGTCTTATAAAAAGATATTTTTATTTTATATTATTGAGAATAGTAAAATATTCAAAGGCGCAAATAAAAAAATACTACAATTATTAATTACTAATAATTTATTATCTAGTAGCGAAAGAATTAAATTCTCTTTAGTTAATACTACTTTATTACCTTTCGCAAATTTAAAAGGAAGTGGGATTTCAAGATTGATTAAATATTTATACAAATAACATGGAAGGTTTTAGTTTTGAAAATAAAACGGTAGTTTTAATGATAAAAGTAGCTATGTTAGGAGGAGCAGAACGTCAAGCATTAGGTTTAGCGGATTATTTGTCGCGAAAATTTAATTGTAATATCTATCTGGTGGCTACACATTCGAATAAGCCTACTAAAGAGTTTAAAGACTTTGCTGAATCTTGTGGAGTAGATAAAGTTTATTATTTTGGAGAACCTTCTTTGACTATTCGGAATGAATTTTCAATTTTCAATTTAAAAAAAGCCATACGAGCTATAAAATATATTTATAAAATAAAAAATGAAGTTAAGATATTTAAGCCTGATGTAATTATTCCTTTTTTAAATACTCCTTCTAAGATTGCTGCTCTAATTTATAAAAGTGTGAATGCTAAAGTAACTTTTTGGCATCAACTAGGTTTAGATAACTATACTTATGATTGGTTAGAAAAAAAAGCAATTAAGAATGTTCCATTTATTATTGCTAATGCAGAAAACGGGTTAAAGGTGTTTAAAGAGTATTATAATATTCCGAAAGAAAAGTTATTTGTACTTCCTCAATATGTTTCAATTTCAAAAATAAGTATAGATACTGAAAAATTAAGAATAAAATTTAAAATTCCTAAAGAATCGATTGTTATCGGAATGATAGCTCATTATAGAAATGAAAAATTACAAAAATTATTATTACAATCTTTTAGTGAGATTAATACAAATAAAAATATTCATTTAGTTTTTTTAGGAAATAAAGATAACAGTACAGAAACTTCGGATAATTATAATCTAATTGTATCACTTTCAAAATCTTTAAATTGTTTTGAAAAAGTAAGTTTTTTATCAGGCGAGTTAGTAGAAGAAGTATTGAATTGTTTAGATATAGGCGTTTTAGTTTCTGAAATTGAAGGAACTCCTAATGTTGTAATGGAATATATGTTATATGGTTTACCAATTATTGCTTCAAATCATGATGGATGTATTGGATTATTGGAAGAATCTGAGTTTTTAATACCTAATGAAAAAGTAACTTTAACAAATAAACTAACTCTATTGATTGAAGATGATGAACTGAGGAAAAAAGAGTCTGATAAAAATATAAGTAAAATAAAAAAATACAGCATAGATAATTATATTAGTCAATTAACATCCATAATTAATAAATAATAGTGAAAATTCTTCTTATTTCCATGCCATCTATACATACTATTCGTTGGATTGAAAATCTAGCAAATAGTAATCATGAATTATATTGGTTTGATATCTTGGGAAAAGGAAAATTAGATACAGATGTTAAAATGACTCAAATTATTAATTGGAATAAGAGAAAATTACCTTATTTCAAAGGAGAACATTTTTTAAGAAAAAAAACGCCAAGATTATATGAAAAAATAGAATCTTTTTTGAAAATTACTGCAAATGAAAAATTAGTACAATTATTAGAAGAGATAAAACCAGATTTGGTTCATAGTTTTGAAATGCATAGTTGTAGTTCTCCTATATTGAGGACTATGCAAGAAAATCCTAAAATAAAATGGCTCTATTCTTGCTGGGGAAGTGATATCTATAAGTACCAAGAAATTCCTTTTTATTTACCAAAAATCAAAAAAAATTTAGCAAGAATAAATTATTTACACACAGACTGCTTAAGAGACTACAAATTGGCGCAAAAATTAGGATTTAAAGGTGTTCATATGGAAATAATTCCTGGAGGAGGAGGTTTTAAATTAGAATTATTTCAAGATTATTTTAAATCTCTTGAAGAACGAAAAATAATCTTAGTAAAAGGATATCAACATCATGTAGGGAGAGGGTTACAAATTGTAAAAGCGCTAGAACAATTACCTATTTCATCTATTAAATATCAAGTTGTTGTTTTTGGAGCACATACTGAAGTTCAAAACTATATAGAAGACCAAAAATTACCTTTTAAGGTTTTTGGAAGGCATAGTTTAACACATAAAGAAATTTTAAATTTGATGGGAAATTCTATTATGTATATAGGGAATAGTATATCAGATGGAATGCCTAATACATTATTGGAAGCAATTGTAATGGGAGCTTTTCCAATACAATCTAACCCAGGAAATGTAACCGCTGAAATCATTTTAAATGGCACGAATGGATTGTTGATAAATAATCCTGACTCTATTTCAGAAATAAAAGAATTAATAGAAGCTTCAGTTAATAATCCAAATTTGTTAGCACATGCTTTTCAATATAACCAACATAATTTAAAAGCTAAATTAGAATATAAACATATTCAACAAAAAATAGTAGCTTTATACAATAAAATTGAATCGGAATTATGAGAGTAGGGATGAATCCTCAAAAGAAAGAAAAAAAAATTGAATTACAATTTCAACATCGATTAATAATATTAGTTTATTTACCGCAAAAAGAAGGATATTATAAAAATATTTTTGATGTTTTTAAATTGTGTTTAGAATCAGCGATAACAACAATAAATAGTTCATGCGCTATTACTGTTGTTAATAATGCTTCTTGTAAAGAAGTAGTCGATTTTATAAATGATAAATATCAGAATAATGAAATTAATGCAGTAATACATCATAATGAAAATATTGGTAAAATGGATGCAATCGTTGGTGCAGCAAGAGCTTCTAGAGAACCATTAATAACCATTTCAGATGTAGATATACTTTTTAAATTTGGTTGGCAACAAGAGGTTGAGAAAAATTTTAATTTTTTTAAAAATGTTGGTTCTGTTTCACCAATTGCAGTTAAAAGTACCTATAGATATGCTAATAGTTCAACTCTGGCAAAAATAATTACTAAAAAACTTAAGTTTGTTTTAGAAGCTATTCCTGAAAATGTTGAAGATTATAATTTATATTTAAAAAGTTTGAATTGGGATAAAGAGTGTAAAAAAGAAGAATTATGGCCTATAGTAGAAAGTAAGAATCACAAAGCTATTTTAGGTAGTGCACATCAAATATTAACAATTAACAGAGAAATATTTTTTGAAAATGTGCCCAAAAAGCCATCTCTTACTTTGATTGGGCAAAATTCGGTGTATAATTATTGTGATGGACCTATTGATTTTTCAGGAGGATTGAGATTATCTACTTTTAATAATTATGCATATCATATGGGAAACAATGTAGAAGAATGGATGACTAATGTTCAAAAAAGCAATGTTTTAAAGAGTAAAAATTTAGAAAAGTCAATTGTTAATTTAAGTTTAAATTTTAAGCCAAAAAGAAATAATTCTTTTGTATTTAAATATAAAGAGAAATTAGTGGTAAAACTATTTGATTTAATTTATACTAGATCAATAAAAAATAACATGTAAATTGTTGAATGAGAAAATTAATAAAAAAAATATTATATTATTTTTTAAATGTCGTAGATAAACAAGAAAAAGTTAAGCTTTCTGGTTTTTCAAGAGGTTTGCAAAATGTAACCTTTGAAGGTAAAAACGCAGTTCCTGATGGTTGTAACTTTTCTGGAAATATCAAAATTGGTTATGCTACAACATTAGGATATAATAATTTATTAAATGGAAAAATTACCATTGGAAAATATTGTCAATTAGGAGTTGATGTTGCTTTACATGCCACTAATCATCCAACTACATATATGGCAACTTATATTAATCAAAATTTGTTTAAAGGTGAGTTAAAGAAATTAAAATCGGAGCATAAAATTGAAATTGGAAATGATGTTTGGATAGGTCATGGTGTTATTGTAGTTGGAAATGTGAAAATAGGTAATGGTGCTATTCTTGCAGCTGGTAGTGTTATCAGTAATGACGTTCCTCCGTATACAATTGTTGGAGGTATACCTGCAAAAGAAATTAAAAAGCGATTCTCTAATACTATTATTACTGAAATTGAAGAGTTAAAATGGTGGGATCAATCAAATGAGGAACTAGAAAGATTAAAACCTTTATTTTTAAAAGATTTTACAAATAAAACTAGCATCTATGAATAAAACAATTGCAATATTACCTGCTAGAGGAGGATCTAAGAGATTACCAAAGAAAAATATTAAATTGCTAGGAGATATTCCTCTTGTTGCTCATAGTATTTTATATGCAAAAAAACATTCCTTTATAAAAGATGTTTATGTTTCTACAGATGATGATGAAATAAAAAAAATAGCTTTAGAATATGGTGCAAAAGTTATAGATAGGCCAAAGGAAATTTCGGGAGATAATGAACCAACTGTTTCAGCATTAAAACATGTTTTGGAAACTATAAGTGTAGAAATTGAAAATGTTGTTTTACTACAAGTAACAAATCCATTAAGACAAGCTGATTTGTTACAAAATGCTTATCAGGTTTTTAAAGACAATAATTGTGAAAGTTTATTTACCGTTTCTCAAGATTATCACAAATTAGGTAAAATTAAAAACAATAAATTTGAACCTTTTAATTATAAATTCGGTCAAAGAAGCCAAGATTTAGACCCTCTGTTTTACGAAAATGGACTATTGTATATAACCAAAGCTAATTTAATTCTTGAGGATATCATTATTAGTAAAAATGCCTTCCCTTTTCAAATAAATCATATTTTTGCAACTGTAGATATTGATACAAAAGAAGACTTTGAATATGCAGAATACCTGTATAGTAAGTATATAAAAATGTAATTGCGAATGAACCCTTATATAGAAATTTCAGGAAGAAAAATTGGACAAGATTTTCCACCTTTAGTTATTGCCGAAATTGGTATAAATCATGAAGGCTCTTTACAAGTAGCGAAACAAATGGTTGATGCTGCATATAAAGCAGGAGTTGAAGTAGTAAAACATCAAACGCATATTGTTGAAGACGAGATGAGCGGTGCTGCAAAAAAAGTAATTCCAGGAAATGCAGATGTTTCTATCTATGAAATAATGGAGCGTTGCGCTTTAAATGAACAAGAAGAGTTAGAACTAAAAAACTATGTTGAAAGTAAAGGCATGATTTTTATTTCTACTCCTTTTTCAAGAGCTGCTGCTGAAAGATTGAAGAAATTTGATATTCCAGCTTATAAAATTGGTTCGGGAGAATGTAACAATTATCCTTTATTAGAGCATATTGCTTCATTTGGTAAACCTGTTATTTTAAGTACAGGAATGAATACTATTGAAAGCATTCAAAAAGCAGTTGCTATTTTTGATAAGCATAAAGTTCCAGTAGTATTATTGCATACAACTAATTTATATCCAACTCCTATTCATTTGGTTCGTTTTGGTGCTATGGTAGAGATGCATAATGCTTTTCCAGATAAAGTTTTTGGTTTATCCGATCATACTTTAAATAATAATGCTTGTTTAGGTGCGGTTGCTCTTGGAGCTTCTATTTTAGAACGTCACTTTACAGATCATATGCAAAGAACAGGACCAGATATTATTTGCAGTATGGATGAGAAAGCTTGTAAGGAATTGATTGTTAGTTCGGCTGAAATTGCACTTATGCGAGGCGGAACTAAAAAACCTGCGAAAGAAGAACAAGTAACTATCGATTTTGCTTTCGCAACAGTTTGTTCTATAAAAAAAATTAAAAAAGATGAAATTTTCACCAAAGAAAATATTTGGGTAAAGAGACCAGGAACAGGTAAAATCTTAGCCGAACATTTTGAATCATTATTAGGGAAGAAGGCGACTAGAGATATCGAAAATGATGAACAATTAAATTGGGAAGATATAATTCAATTATATGATTAGGAAATTAATAAAAAAAATCAAAAAGTTATTTGTTAAGAATAATGAATCCCTTTTAATAAGTAAAGAAATTGAATGGGCGCATTATTATCATGACAGTATTAGAGGTATAGATTTTATTGAAAAATTAAATTTAAATGTTGGGAGATGGGCTGGGAATTATACTTTTTTTTACCTGCTAAATAGAATTTTAAAAGAGTATAAACCAAATAGTATAATTGAATTTGGTTTGGGGGAATCGAGCAAGTTTATTTCTAAATATATTGAGAATGAATTAAAAGAAACACAACATCTCATAATTGAACAAAGTCTAGAATGGAAAAAAATATTTCTTGAACGATTTAATCTGTCAGAAAATTCAAAGGTAGATATTTGTGAAGTTACTCAAAATAATATAAAAGGATTTAATGTAAATTCCTATTCAAATATTGAAAAATATTGTAATCAGAAATTCGATTTATATATTGTAGACGGGCCTTTTGGAAGTATTAAATATTCAAGATACGATATAGTGAAAATGGTGAAAAACTTTGATGTTAGAGATGAATTTATTATCATAATGGATGATTATGATAGAAAGGGAGAAAAAGAAACGACGGTTGATTTGTTAGAATTATTTAAAGAGAAGAAGATTCCTGTTCACATATCTGTCTATGAAGGTAAAAAGAGCGTTGCAATTATTTCAACAAATAAGTATAAATATACCTCATCAATGTAAAAATGTTAATTTCTCTAACTAACTTTTAATAAGGTTTGCCAATAATAAAAAAAATATTATTCCTTACAGGAACTCGAGCTGATTTTGGAAAAATAAAATCATTACTTCAAATTTTGGAAGAACATTCAAATTTTGAACCTTTTGTTTTTGTTACAGGAATGCACTTGCAAAAAGAATACGGTTATACTTTTTTAGAAGTAGAACGTTGTGGATTTACAAATATATACACATTTGAAAATCATACCCATGAAGCTACAATGGATTTGACATTAGCTAAAACTATTGAAGGCTTATCTACTTATGTAAAGGAATGTAACCCAGATATGATTGTTATTCATGGAGACAGAGTGGAAGCATTAGCAGGAGCAATTGTAGGAAGTTTAAATAATATTTTAGTGGCACATATCGAAGGAGGTGAAGTCTCAGGAACAATTGATGAGTTAATTCGACATTCTACAAGTAAAATGAGTCATGTACATTTTGTTTCAAATAATCAAGCAAAAAAACGACTTATTCAAATGGGAGAAATAAAAGATTCTATTTTTGTTATAGGATCTCCAGATGTTGATATTATGTTTTCAGCAAATTTGCCTAACTTGAATGATGTTAAAAAGTATTATGAAATTCCTTATAAAGAATATGGAGTAGTAATGTTTCATCCAGTTACAACTGAAGTAAAACAAATGGAAGAATATGCTACAAATTTTGTAGAATCTTTATTAGAAGATATTCATAACTATATCGTTGTTTTTCCTAATAATGATTTAGGAAGTAAAGCTATTTTAAAGGCATATGAAAAATTAAAGGAAAATTCAAGGTTTAGAATTTTTCCATCTTTACGTTTTGAGTATTTTTTAACATTATTAAAAAATGCACAATTCATTATAGGAAATAGTAGTGCAGGAATAAGGGAAGCTCCATATTATGGTTTACCAATTATTAATATTGGAACACGTCAACAAAATAGAGCCATTCACGCAGATATCATCCATACAAATTATTCTAAAGAAAGTATTTCAGATGCTTTAAAAAAAATAGACACTCATTCGGTTAATAAAACAAGAGGAGATTTTGGAAAAGGGAATAGTGCTCAACTATTTTTAAAGTCACTTATAAAAGAAAATATATGGATGTTAAATCATCAAAAACAGTTTAGAGATATATAATGCAAAAAAATAAAATATTGCTCTTATTCCCAGATGGAGTTGGGATACGTAATTACCTATATTCAGATGTGTTTAGAAATTCGGAAGACGATTTGGTTTTATTTCATAACTTTGATGAAGTTACTATTAAAAATATTTCTACAATAACAGATATAAATTCCGTTTATAAAATTCCTGTTTATAAAGAAACTATTAAAGAGAAGTTTCTTAGAGAGCTAATTTGTTTGTTGCGATTAAAAAATAATTCTAAAATAACTCAAAATAGCTCTATTTTATCCAATTGGAAAACAAATCATAAGACTATAAAAAACAAGGTTTTTTATAAAATGATAGAGTATTCTTCTACTTTTATAAATAGTTATAATCAAATTCTTTTTTTTGAAAAAAAATATCAGAAAACGATTAGAAAGACACAATATTATCGAGAAATAAATCAAATTCTTAATAAGATAAAACCCGATGTAATCTTTTGTTCACATCAAAGAGGTGTTCAATGTGCTACTATTTTTGCAGCAGCGACTGATTTAAATATTAAAACCAAAACCGTGATTTATTCTTGGGATAATTTACCAAAAGCTCGCTTGGCATTAAGAGCTGATAAGTATTTAGTTTGGTCAAATTATATGAAGAAGGAAATAGAAAACTATTATCCTGAAATTAATCAAAAAAGTGTAATTGTAACGGGAACACCACAATTTGAATGCTACCAAAATAAAGACAACATAATTCCTAAAGAAGCGTTTTATAAAAAATATGATTTAAATCCTTTAAAAAAGATAATTTGTTTTTCTGGAGATGATATAAAAACGTCTCCCGATGATCCAAAATATTTAGATGATTTAGCAGATGAATTAATTAAAAATGATTTAGATAAAGAGTATCAAATCTTATTTAGAAGATGTCCTGTAGATGTTACAGGACGATATGAATCAATTATAAACAAATATCCTGAATTGATAAAAGAAGCTCCTCCTCAATGGAATTTTGACAATAGTAAAAGCTGGACTACTATTTATCCTCTAAAAGAAGATGTGAAGTTATTAGTCTCAACAGCTTTTTATTGTGATATTGTTGTAAACGTTGGTTCTACAATGGCTTTTGATTTTGCAATGTTTCAAAAACCTTGTGTTTTTATTAATTATGATCAAATAAATAAAATAGATAAAAGTTGGTCTGTTAAAACAATTTATCAGTTTCAACATTTTAGAAGCATGCAAAATCCTAATGCTGTTTTTTGGTGGAACGAGAAAAAAGATTTTAAAAATATATTAAATCAAGAATTTGATAACAAGGCAATGAATGATTGGAAAGAAACTATACTGTCAGATTATAAAAATGTTTCATTAAAAATAAGAAGCACCTTAAATTTACAATAATGTTAAAACATATTTGCTTTATACCACCTTATGCTTATCCAAAAGAAGGATTTTCTCATGGAGGAATTGGTAGCTTTACCAAAAGTTATTTGCCAGACTTAGTAAATAGAGGATTTAAAGTAACTTTGATCGAGTTTAATAAAAAAGAATCAGTTAAAATAATTGAAGGAATTACCATTATTCATTTAAAAAGGAGTAAAATAAGAGGGATTTCATGGTTTCTCAATGCTCTAAAAATAAATAATAAACTTAAAGAAATTCACAACGAACATCCAATAGATATTGTAGAATCTGCGGAATTAGGACTAGCTTTTATTAAAAAAAGAACCAATATAAAGTATATAATTAGACTTCATGGCGGACATCATTTTTTTGCTGAATCAGAAAATAGGAAAATAAATATTTGGAAAGGATTTCAAGAAAAAAGATCCTTTAAAAAATCAAATGGGTTTATAGCAGTTTCAAATTATGTAAAAAAACACACGAATTTTTTTTTAAGTTATCATAATAAACCAATTGAAGTTATACCTTCAACCGTGAATTTTAAATTGTTTACGCCTAAAAGGGATGTGGTTATTAATGAAAATGTCATTTTATTTGCAGGGCGACTTTGTGAAAAGAAAGGAATAAAAAATTTAATTCTTGCTATGCCTCTAATCCTAGAAAAATATCCTAGTATGGAATTGCATATTTATGGTAAAGATTCTTTCAAGGAAAGTAGGTCTTATATGAGATTTTTACTAGAAGAAATTATACCGCAGATTGGATTGGCAAAAAAAAATGTAATTTTTAAAGGAGAAATACCTATTGAAGAATTAGTAAATAGATATGCTTCTTCAAAAATTTGTGTTTTCCCTTCTTACATGGAAACTCAGGGGCTTGTTGTTATTGAAGCAATGGCAATGAAAAAAGGAGTTATTTTTTCTAAATATGGACCAGGAGTAGAAGTTATAAATCAATATGTTAACGGACTGTTATGCGATCCTTATGATATCAAATCAATCGCAAATGAAGTTCTTTGGATGTTGGATAATCCAGAATCTTTAAAAAATATTGAAGAAAAAGCACTAGAAACAATAACTAAGAACTATAATTTAGATAATATTGCAAATAGAAATATTAATTTTTACCTCAATCTTTTATCTCAATAAATGAATTTCAAATCAATATTTAAAAAACGAAATTATAACTATTTCTTTCAGTTAATCAAACCTTACAATGATTCTGTTAGAAATATACCAACAGATATTTCTGAAATTAATGATATTGATAAACTTTCAGATTATTTTGATGTTACGCATTATAAAAAAATAGTTGTTGTAGCTAGTGGACCATCATCAAATAAAATAAAGCTGGAAGATGATGCGTTGTATATATGTACAAATAGCTCGCTTCAATTAGTTAAAAAACAAAGTTTTATATATATCATACACGATCCGTATTATTTAACAATTTATTTAAAGTCATTTCCAGGATATCAATTTTGGAAAGGAACTGTTTTTTGGATAGTTAATAACAATTCTAAAATAAATAATACTTCATTTCAAAAGGTATTTAGGTATTTATTAAAGAAATCCAGAATAAAAAAAGAAATCTTGATTACTGATTTTGAGTACAATGAAAACTCTAAAACTTTGGACAAGTCTTTGAAAACGTATTTAAAATCTAAATTTGATTTCCAATATAAAAGTATTAATTCAGGATTTAATTGCGTTTTAATAGGATGTGTTTTAAGTCATTTTAATAATATACCTATTGAAGTTTTTGGATTAGATATGGGTGAAGGTGGAGATGTATATTTTAATAAAAAGGCAAATATAGGAAAGAGCATTAAAGGAGAAAATAATAAAATAATTGTAAAAGATTTTTTACTTAAAGCATATCAATCAGATATAAATATAATTAATTATTCAAATTTTATGAATTATGAAAATGGGAAATGAATTTACAACTTGTAAAGTGTGCAATAGCAAAATAGACGCTGTAAATATAAAGTTTGATCTTGTAAAATGTAGGTCTTGCGAATTCGTGTTTTCTAAAACAATTTTTACGGAAGATGAGTTTATTGCAACGTATGACCGACTTTATAATTCTAAAGAAGATTTAAAATACAATAAACATACAATTGAAGAATATAATAAATTAAAAGATAATTTAATTGAGATAGGCTATAATCGAAAAAGGATTATCAATAGAATTATTTCTAATACACCTCAAAATATATTAGAAATAGGATCTGGTATTGGTTTAATAGGAATGTTTTTAAAGAAATTTAGTTCTGTGACTTATACAGGTTTAGAATTAGATAAAAAAACACATGAGCGAGCTTTGTCTTTAGGAGTAAATTCTGTCAATGGAGATTTTTCAAAAATGAAAACGCTTGAACAAAAATTCGATGTAATTATGATGTGGGAAGTTTTAGAACATTTGCAAGATTTAAACCTATTTTTTCAATTGACTAAAGAACGACTAAAACCAGAAGGTCTTTTCGTTTTTTCTGTTCCTAATTTTGATAAAATAAAAAATTATTCAAATCCGGGAGATGCTATACATCAAAGTGGACCTCCTATACATTTGAATTTTTTTACTAAGAATTCCGTAAAAAATGTATTGAATAATTTTGGTTTTGAAATAGTTAATTTAAGAGAGAAAAAAATGCCATATTTTAACTATAAAGATTTAAATTTCTATAAAATGTTTTTCAAATCTTTATTAGGCAAATATAATGGACCTACACTTTATGTGGTGGCTAAACTAAAAAACTAATAAAGATAATTTTGGCATTCAAATTTTTAATTGTTACTCACGTTCAACATATCTCAAAAGACAATGATTTTTTTGGGTATTCTCCTTATGTAAATGAGATGAATATTTGGAATAAATACTGTGATGAAGTTATTTTAGTAGCTCCTTTAATTAAAGAAGATTTAAACCCTATATATACTAAGTATGCTGCTAAAAAGATAACTTTTATAAAAATTCCCAGTTTTAATCTGACAAATTTAAAATCGGTAGTGTTATCTTTTTTTGTAATACCAATAATAATTTGGAAATTAATAAAGAGTATGAAAATGGCAGATCATATTCATCTTCGTTGTCCAGGGAATATTGGTTTATTAGGTTCAATTGTTCAGATTTTTTTTCCAAATAAAAAGAAAACTGCAAAATATGCAGGTAATTGGGATCCAAAGAGTAAACAACCTTTGAGTTATCGTTTGCAGAAATGGATACTAAGTAATACTTTCCTAACAAGAAATATGCAAGTATTAGTGTATGGAGAATGGGAAAATCAAACAAAAAACATCAAATCTTTCTTTACAGCTACTTATCGTGAGGAAGAAGTACAAAATGAAAAATGTGAAATAAGGAGCTTAGAAGATAAAGTTATACAGTTTCTGTATGTAGGTACTTTATCTAAAGGGAAACAACCTTTGTATGCAATCCAAATAGTTGAAGAACTAAGTAATCTAGGCAAGAATGTTAAATTAAACTTATACGGAGAAGGTGTATTAAGAAATGAGATTGAAACTTATATTTTAAAAAAAGGATTAAATTCTATTATTATATTAAAAGGAAATCAAGCAAAAGAAACCGTTTTAGATGCTTATCAAAATAGTCATTTTTTAGTTTTACCGTCTAAAAGCGAAGGTTGGCCAAAAGTAGTTGCAGAATCTATGTTTTGGGGTTGTGTACCTATCTCAACTCCTGTTTCTTGCGTTTCTTATATGTTAGATAAAGGAAATAGAGGTATTATTTTAAATCAAGATTTAGATAACGATGTCAATCAAATAAAGAATCTTATTGGAAATCCTTTATCATATTTTCAAATATCTAAAAATGGAATGCAATGGTCACGTCAATTTACAATGGATAAATTTGAGATTGAGATTAAAAAATTACTATAAAAAAATACCTATTTTTACAAATTAGAGTTAAAAAATATAAATTCAATTCCTTGCTGAATAAAGAAAATATACGAGTTGTTCAATTAATCGATAGTTTGGATATTGGAGGAGCTGAACGTATGGCTGTTACTATAGCTAATGTGTTAACGGATAAAATTTCTTTTTCGGGATTAGTGTGTACAAGAAAAGAAGGAGATTTGAAAGGAACTATAAACTCATCCGTTAATTATACCTTTTTAAATAAACGAAAGAGTATTGATATAAAAGCACTTTTTAAATTTAGAAATTATATTATTGTCAATAATGTAAACTGCATTCATGCACATGGAAGTTCTTATTTTTTTGCAGTTTTAACTAAATTCATATTACCAAGTGTTAAAATTATTTGGCATGATCATCTTGGAAATAGAGTGTCTCAAAAAGAATCAAATTGGTTTCTTCGATTTTTTTCATTATTTTTTAGTGGTGTCTTAGTAGTTAATGAAGAACTTGAAAAATGGGCTATTCAAAATTTAAAAACTTCAAATATTTCTTTTTTATCTAATTTTTACAATACAAAACAAAATGAAGTAAATCAAACTTTTTTGGAAGGTGAAAAAGACAAGAGAATTGTTTGCTTAGCTAATTTAAAAACACCTAAAAATCATTTATACATATTGAAAAGTTTTTTAGCTAGCGATTTATCTAATAAAGGATGGACTTTACATTTTATCGGAAAAGATTTTAGGGATGAATATTCAGAAATATTAAAACTTTATATAGAAAATAATAAGATTGAAGATTCTGTTTATTTATATGGAAGTTGTTTAGATGTAGGTCACATTTTATCTCAAGCAAAATACGGAGTATTAGCTTCTACCTATGAAGGGTTTCCTGTTACATTATTAGAATATGGTTTTGCAAATTTAACTGTTTTAAGTACCTCTGTAGGATTCTGTTCTAAAGTTATTATACCTAATGTAAATGGTTATTTATTTAATCCAAATGAAGATAATGCCTTAATGAGTCTTTTTAAAGCTTTACCAAATTCTGAGTCTAAAAATAAAGAAATGGCTACTAATTTGAATACATTTGTACATCAAAATTATACAGCAGTCAAAGTAGTAGAGCAATTGTTAAATTATTACCAAAAATGGCTTTAGAAAAAAAATCAACAAATCTTTATCTTAAATATGTATTATTCCACTTAGTATTAGGTGGCTTAGTATATGTAATGCCATTCTTATCTAAAATTTATGCAATAGCAATTATATTTTTTGGTTTTCGCTATGTTATTTTAAGAAAAAATGCAAATGAAGAAGCTCTTTTTGTTGCAGCATACATAGTAGGCGCTGAAGTTTTTTTACGGATGACTCATGGAAATTTTTTTGAACAATATGCTAAATATGGAGTCATTAGCGTTCTTTTTATTGGGATTTATTTTAAAAGCTTTTCAAAAAGTGGATTAATCTATTGGATGTATGGGTTATTATTAGTACCAGGAATTCTTATTTCTTTTTTTACACTAAATTTTGATACTGATATTCGAAAAGCTATTACATTTAATATTATTGGACCTATCACATTAATGGTTTCAGCAATATATTGTTACCAGAGAAAAATTACATTTAATCAGGTTAAAACAGTTATAGATGTATTGGCTTATCCATTAATAGCAATGTTGTCATATATGTTTCTTTATACACCAAGTATAAGAGATGTGGTTACAAGTACTGAATCTAATTTTCAAACCTCTGGTGGTTTTGGACCAAATCAAGTTTCAACGATATTAGGATTAGGGATTTTCTTGTTTTTTGTTAAACTCGTTTTTAGTAAAAAAAATAAAACCGATTTTATAATAAACATGATTTTGTTAATTACTATAACCTTTAGAGGAATAGTAACCTTTTCAAGAGGAGGAATAATTACTGGTTTTATTATGGTTATCTTATTTTTTGGGATAATTTTTATGTCATTAAAAACAAATGCGAAATTTAAATTACTAACATCATTTTTACTTTCCTCTTTTTTCTTAATAGGCATTTGGTTTTATAGTTCAATTCAAACAGGAGGACTTATTGATAAAAGATATGCAAATCAAGATGCAAGAGGAAGAGTTAAAGAAAGTAAATTAACAGGAAGAGAAAAATTAATTGAATCCGAGTTTACAATGTTTTTAGATAATCCTATTTTTGGTGTAGGTGTTGGTAAAAATAAAGAATATAGGGAAGAAACTACAGGAATAGAAGCTGCATCTCATAATGAAATTTCTAGAATGCTTGCAGAACATGGCTCATTAGGACTATTTGCTTTACTTATCTTATTAATTACACCAGTGGTGTTGTATTTAAATAATAGACAAAATATTTTTCTTTTTTCTTTTCTATTCTTTTGGCTACTAACAATAAACCACGCAGCTATGCGATTGGCAGCTCCTGCTTTTGTATATGCTTTATCACTTTTAAAAGTCCAAATTATAAATAAGGATGAAGAAGAACTTACTCTACATAGGGAATAAGCTTTCTAAACATGGTTTGAATAAAACTACTATCGAAACATTAGGAAAATCTCTTGAAAAAGAAGGTTTTTCCATCTTTTATGCATCAGAAAAGAAAATTTTTTTCTTGCGAATTCTAGATATGATCTTCACACTTTTTAAAGTATATAGAAAAATAGATTATATTGTAATAGATACTTATAGCACAAAAGCATTTTGGTATTGTTTAATAATGAGTCAGCTAGCCAGATTTTTTAAAATTAAATACATACCTATTCTCCACGGTGGTAATTTACCAGTAAGATTAAAGAAGAACCCAGTTTTATGTAAGTTAATTTTCAAGAATGCATTTAAGAATGTTGCACCATCTAATTATTTAAAAAACGAATTTGAGAAAGCAGGATTCGATAATATTATACATATTCCAAATACAATTGATATAGATTCTTATACATTTAAAAAAAGAGAGTTTTTTACACCAAATTTGTTATGGGTTAGAGCTTTCGCATCTATTTATAATCCTAAAATGGCGGTTGAAGTTTTATATGAGCTTAAAAAAATATATCCTGAAGCAACCTTAACAATGGTCGGACCTGATAAAGACGGAAGTTTGTTAGAAACTAAAACAAGAGCAAATGAGCTAGGTATTATAGTAAATTTTACAGGAAAACTAGATAAGGAAACATGGTGGCAGTTAGCAGCAGAACATGATATATTTATAAGTACAACACATTTTGATAATACTCCTGTTAGTGTAATAGAAGCCATGGCGTTAGGACTGCCTGTCGTTTCAACAAATGTAGGAGGAATTCCATACTTATTAACGGATAATAAAAATGCCTTTTTAGTTAACGATAATGATGTGAATGAAATGACAAATGTGATTGAAAATGTAATTAAGAATACAAATAAAACCATTGAAATAACTTTAGAGGGTAGAAAATTGGCTGAAAGTTTAGATTGGGAAATAGTAAAGAATTATTGGATATCTTTATTAGAATAGAAAATACCTTTTTTTGTTCAATTCCTGAATTTTTATTTCTTAATTTGCACAAGAATAATTCCCCAAATTATGACTAATAAAAAGAAGATGCATTTTGAGATATCAGAAAGGAAAATTCTTTTGCGTGTTTTTGATATCTTTTTTGTACTATTTACACTTTACTTTATAGGCAAATTTTTTTACTTTGATTACTTTCAAATAAATTCAAGCAATTATTACTGGACAATTGTCTTAGCTTGTTATATTAATGTAATAGGAACAATATTTGAAATGTATAATTTACAAGTTGCAAGTAATAAATTTCAAATTTTAAAAAGTATAATACTAACAACAGCAGTTACTACATTACTCTATTTGTTAACACCTTTTTATACTCCTATATTACCCTCAAATAGATTGCAAATTTTATTGTTTTTCTTTGCTATTTTAGTATCATTATTAATTTGGAGAAATGCTTATATTGTTTTTTTAGCAACTAATAGATTTATAAAAAGAGTCATTTTTGTAGGAAGTAGTAAAAAAATAGAAAAATTAATAGAGGAACTAACGAAAGTAAATCCACATTATAAAATAGTAGGTCATGTCTCTATTGATGATAAAAAGACTAAAGGAAATATAAAGCAAATTGACCTTGAATCATTAGCAGATGAGGTTTCAAAAAATCATGTTTCTGAAATAATTGTTACTAGTGATTTATCTAAATCAGTTTATTCAGAGTTATATACTCATTTATTACAATTACTTGAAAAAGGAGTAGTAATAAGAGAATATTCAGAACTATATGAATATAGTACAAACCGACTTCCTATACAGTTTGATGATAATAAAGAGTTATATAAATTTTTCCCATTTAGTAGAAATAATCAAAACGCATTATATATATATTATAATCGGTTTTTAGATATTTTATTTTCATTTATTGGGTTACTATGTTTAGTGTTATTAATTCCTTTTTTATCTCTTTTAAATTTAATTTGGAACAAAGGACCTTTATTTTATACACAAGAAAGAGTAGGTAAAAACAATATTCCTTTTAAAATATATAAACTAAGAACCATGATTGTTAATGCAGAAAGCAAAGGAGCTGTTTTTGCTACAACAAATGATGTAAGAATTACCCCTTTTGGAAAATTTTTAAGAAGATTACGTATTGATGAGGTTCCACAGTTTATAAACGTATTAAAAGGAGAAATGGCAATTATAGGACCTAGACCAGAGCGACCAGTTTTTGTTGATGAAATAGCAGCAAATATTCCGTTGTATCAAATAAGACACGTTATAAAACCAGGATTAACAGGTTGGGCACAAGTAAATTATCCTTATGGTGAAAACCTTGAAGACAGTTTAATGAAACTTAGATATGATTTATATTATATAAAACATAGAAGTTTATTTTTAGATATTAATATTGTAATAAAAACATTAAGTACTGTCCTTTTTGCAAGAGGTCAATAATATGTTACCTTTTTTTATTCGATAAAAGAAGTCTACCTACTAAATATAAATGACTAATTATAAAAGGAAGAAGTAAGTACAAGTGAACCTTGTTAAGCATATAAAGAACATAAATAATATGTAAACCAAAGATTACTTTCCCTATTAGAATTATTTTCGCCTTATTCTCTTTGAATAAATAATAACTTAAAATTAAATATAAAGGATTAAATAATAACGCATTATAATTCCATGTAACTTCCTCATGAAAAGAATAAAATCCTACCGAGCAAAGGAATAAACCTATTAAACCAATACTCGTAAAATAAATTAAATTCAACGATTTTTTATTGACTAAAACAATAAGAAGTAGAACAACAATTACAGTATATATACTATTTAAAATTGAAGGTGTAAAAGAAGACGGTTTTGCTTCAAAAAGTGTTTCAGTATTTGTAATAAGTAATTGATTGTTGTGTTTTGTTTCTTTTAGTACTTCCAATAATTCAAAAGGAAGAAATAATCGATCCGCTTTCTTATCTACCTTAGCTCCAAAAATAATATTAATGCCTAATTGTTCAAAAAAATGATCCTTTGAATAAGGAAATAATATTTCTCTATAACTAATTTCTACAGGTTTTTTAGTAGTAATCACAGAATCTTTTAAAACATAATTAATTTTATCCACTACCATATTCGTACAATTCTTATCTATAAATTTATACATATAGAATCGTTCTTCACTTTTTAATGAATTATTTAAATTGTCAAATAGAAACTGTTTTTTCTCTTGAGAAAGACTTAATGTTTGTTGATAAATAGACCTATTTTCATATCTATATGAATATTCAAAATCAGGATAGTAACTTGTAGAAACAAAATATTGTAAGTCGCCTTTTACAAACTTTAAAATGAAATTGGGAGTGTTAAAATCGAAAGTACCATAATTATAAACGACATCAATATTATTTATTTCATCTTTAATCCTAATACCAGTATGACCATAAAGAGAATAAGATTCATTTCCAGTTCCGCAAGTTAGAATACTTACTTTTGCTTCATTAGACAATTGAATAGTCTGACAAAAGCTAATAGTAGAAATAAATAATAAACAAAAGAAGTGTATTTTTTTAATCATAGTTTTCTATCTAAAAACATCAAAATCTACTTTCAACGAGAAAATATTAGAATATAAAGCCGCACTTTGATCGCCTAAATCTGTTAAAGCATAATCTACTTGTATTCCTTTATATTTAAAACCTAAACCAATATTCGGTTGAAAACTCAATTTATTTGAATCGTCAATTTGTGTGATTTTTTGAAAATTACCAACACCAGCACGAAGAAATACTAAATCTACATAACCAAATTCAAAACCTAATGCAGGATCAATACTTACAATATCACTTGAAATAATATCATTTGTTCTGGCAAACTGCATATTTAAATTAGCAGCAGCCGTTAAACTATAGTCATATCTAAAAATATATTTTTTAGCAATTCCTAATTGCGCTTTTGGTAATGTCACTTCACTAGTCTCAGGTAATTCTTGATTCTCACCAGGAACAGCATCTTTAATTTTTTGATATTCTTCCTCGTTAATTATCCAAGTATTATATGTTGTAGTAATATCTCTAAGCATTAAACCAAAAAGCCACTCATTATCACTTTCATATTGAATACCAATATCAAAACCAAAACCCCATGAACTTGCAAAATCTCCAATTATTCTATGAATTACTTTAGCGTTAACACCATAATTAATACCATCCAAAGGAAGTTTCCTAGCATAAGAAACCGTTAAAGCATAATCGGCTGTTGAAAAAAGTGAAATTCTATTGTAGTCAATATTTCCTTGATTATCAATAAGCTGTGTGGTATTTAGAATGTCATCTACACCAAAACGGATTAATGAAACGCCTAAAGCACTTCTATCATCAATAGGCATTGCAAAACCAGCATAATCATATTGCGCTATATTTGCAAAATAATTAGCATGCATTAACGAAAATTGCTTGTCTTCAAGTTTTAATAAACCAGCTGGATTCCAATAGCCAGAATTAACATCACTTGTTTGTGCTGTTACTGCATTACTCATTCCAAGAGCAGCAGCATCAACACCAATACTCAAAAACTCATTAGAATACTTTCTAATCGTTTGACTATTCGATAATAATGTGAATAAGCATGAAATTATTAATAGGGACTTTTTCAAATCTAATATAAATTTTTACAAAGATGAAATAAAATTCTTAATTACTAAACTCTAAATGTATTAACTTATTGTATTACATTTGTTCTTAATTTAGATAAAACCTAATATATCGTTCTTTTTTACCTATAATAATTGTATTTCTGAAGTACTTTTGCATATATAACTATTATAAAAAAGAACATTTTTTAAAAGTAAATATTGTATGAATATTAAAAGATTTATTCCTAACGCTTTAACATTGTTGAATTTATTAAGTGGCTTATTAGCCTTAATTAGTGTTTTTAACGGTTTTTATGACCATGCATTTTTGTTTGTATGTTTAGGTATATTTTTTGATTTTTGGGATGGATTCTTAGCAAGAAAATTGAATGTACCAAGTGAACTAGGATTACAATTAGATTCATTAGCAGATATGGTAACAAGCGGTGTTGTACCTGGTTTAATGGTTTTTAAACTATTTGAAAACATACAATTAAATAATCCAAATTTTATGCTAACAGAAGAAACCTTTTATATGGGATTTGTACCCTATTTAGGATTCTTAATCACCTTAGCATCATGCTATAGATTAGCTAATTTTAATATTGACACAAGACAAACAGATTCATTTATAGGATTGCCAACACCAGCTAATGCTTTGTTGATTATGAGCATTCCTATGATAGAATACGTAGATGCTTATCCATGGTTAACAGGAATGTTAGATAATCCTTACATTCTTCTAGCAGTTACAATAGTGAGTACTTATTTGTTAAATGCCGAAATTCCACTTTTCTCTTTAAAATTTAAAAAATTTAATTGGGAAAACGCAAAACTTCAAATCGTATTCTTATTATATTCAATACTATTATTATCAATACTAAACTTTGTAGCTATTCCTATTATCATATTTAGCTACATCATTGTTTCAGTTTTCTTAAATAAGCTTTCTAAAAAGTAAATTTGTGACAATTAGAAAAGGATCAAAACCTGTTAACAGGAAAAAATCAAAACCAAAGAAAAAAGCATTTTCTATAGGTAAACTATTTCTAATTCTGTTCTCTATAGCCGTTTTTACCTCTTTAAGTGTTACAGCTTATCATTTTAGAGATGGATTTCTATACTATCTAGGATTCAAAACGAATAAAAATGTAAGCGAACTTTCAAAAGAAGATCGTAAAATTGCCGATATAAGAATTTATGAAGTATTAAGTTCGCACAATGATTTTATTTTCGGGTTTGATGTTTCTGAATATCAGGGAAATATCCAATGGGATAAATTAGGAAAAGTAGAAGATACATTTAAACTTTCTTTTGCCTTTATTAGAGCTACAGCAGGAAAAGATAAAGTCGATTTTAAGTTTAAAAAAAATTGGCAAGAATCTAAAAAAAATGAAATAATAAGAGGTGCTTATCACTATTACCGACCTAATGAAAACTCCATACAACAAGCTAATAACTTTATTAACACGGTTAAGTTAGAAAAAGGAGATTTTCCACCCGTTTTAGATATAGAAAAATTACCTAAAACACAATCTATAGATAGTTTAAAAGTAGGTTTAAAAAGATGGTTAATCAAAGTAGAAAACCATTATAAAATGAAACCTATAATATATTCAGGTGAAAGCTATTATAATGATTTTTTAAAAGACGAATTTTCAGAATATACCTTTTGGATTGCTAATTACAATCTTTGGAGAAAAGAACTAGATAAAGAATGGTTGCTATGGCAATTTACTGAAAAAGGAAAGGTTTCAGGTATAAACGGACTTGTAGATCTAAATGTGTTTAATGGTGATTTTGTTACATTTATTAGTGCATTAAATCATTAAATCAAAAAATAGCTTTATATTTGTTTAACGATTATTTAAAAACGATGAACAATTTAAAAGCTGTTTTTAGTGTAAAAGATCTTGAAAATTTATCAGGAATAAAAGCACATACTATTAGAATTTGGGAAAAAAGATATGCTATTTTTTCTCCTAGTAGAGATGAAAATAACATAAGGTCTTACAACTCAGACGATCTCTTAAAACTGCTTAACATCTCTTTTTTAAATAGTTTTGGATATAAAATATCTAAAATATCATCATTATCCATTGAAGAAATAAATGATTTAGTAAAACAAATCTATTCAGATAAAAACAATGCCTCCTTAGCTATTACCTCATTAAAATATGCAATGTTTAATTTTAATGATACATTATTTCATGAAAATTATGAGAAACTAGCTAAAACTAAAACATTTGAAACTATTTTTTATGAAGTATTTGCACCACTTCTTGATGAAATAGGTGTTTTGTGGCAAATATCTACCTTAAAGCCCATTCATGAACATTTTATAAGCTCTTTAATAAGACAAAAACTATATACTGAAATTGAACAAGTAAGTAAAAAAGAAAAGAATAATAAGAAAAAAGTTTTTGTTCTCTATTTACCATTCAATGAAATACATGAATTAGGATTACTTTTCATAAATTACATATTACTCAATAGAGGGTATAATACCATTTTTTTAGGAGAAAGCGTTCCAATGGAAGATTTAGAAGATATGGAAACCTATTTTGAAGAAGTCTGTTTTGTTTCTTATTTCACAGTACAACCAGAAAACGAAGAAGTAGACAACTACCTAGAAAAATTTAGTGAGAGAATTTTAAAAGGAACACCAAATAAATTATTTGTCTTAGGGAAAAAAGTTCAACAAGTAACTAAAAAATATAATGGTATTACATTATATTCTGGAATACAAAATTTAACACTCGATTTAGAAAATTAAATAATAGTAAGTATAAAACCGATAATTAATGAATAATAAAATCATAATAATTGGCTCAGGATTTGCATCACTTTCGGCAGCTTGCTATTTAGCAAAAGCAGGAAATGAAGTTACTGTTTTTGAAAAAAATGAAACAGTAGGAGGAAGAGCAAGAAGATTATCAAAAGAAGGCTTTCATTTTGATATTGGACCAACATGGTATTGGATGCCAGATGTCTTTGAGAAATTTTTCAATGATTTTGGGAAGAAAGTATCCGATTATTATGAATTAGAAAAATTATCTCCAGCTTATGAAGTATATTTCGAAGAGAATGAAAAAATTACTATTTCAGATAACTTAGAAGATATTGCATCCACTTTTGAAAATATAGAAAAAGGAAGTGCTGAAAAACTACGTGCTTTTATTAAAGAAGCACAAGAAAATTACAAAATTGCAGTAGAAAAAATGGTATATAAACCAGGCGATTCACCTTTGGAATTAGTAAATGCAGAAACAATTGTACGTGTTAATCAATTCTTCTCTACAATAAGTCAACAAGTAAGAAAGCGATTTAAAAATGAAAAAATAATTAAAATTTTAGAATTTCCAGTTTTATTTTTAGGAGCAAAACCATCAAATACACCTTCGTTCTATAGTTTTATGAATTTTGCCGATTTTGGATTAGGAACTTGGCATCCAAAAAAAGGAATGTATGCCGTGATAGAAGCAATAGAAACACTAGCAAAAGAATTAGGTGTTGAAATTGTAACGAATGCAAATGTTACTAAGATTTTAGTTGAAAATAAGAAAGCAAAAGGAATTTGTGTTAATAATGAAAACAAGTTTGCTGATATCATTTTAAGCGGAGCCGATTATCATCATTCCGAACAATTATTAAATGAAGAAGATAGAATGTATTCTGAAAAATATTGGAACAAAAAAATATTTGCACCATCATCATTATTATTCTATGTTGGATTTGATAAAAAATTAAAAAATGTATCGCATCACACATTATTTTTTGATACACCATTTGAAGCACATGCAAAAGAAATTTATGACACAAAAGTATGGCCAAAAAAACCATTATATTATGCTAGCTTTCCATCGATAACAGATTCCTTTTTTGCTCCCGAAGGAAAAGAAGCAGCTACATTTTTAATACCGATTGCACCAGGATTAAAAGATACACAAGAAATTAGAAATGAATATTTTGATAAAATTATAAATCGATTAGAAAAAACAACGAATCAATCAGTTAAAGAAAACATTATATTCGTAGAATCATATTGTATAAATGATTTTATAAAAGATTATAACTCCTATAAAGGAAATGCCTATGGATTAGCAAATATATTAACCCAAACCGCATTTTTAAGACCCAAAATAAAGAGTAGAAAAGTTCAAAATTTATTTTTTACAGGACAATTAACAGTTCCTGGACCAGGTGTTCCACCTTCATTAATCTCTGGAAAAATTGTAAGTCAAAAAATCATAAAAGAATTCTCCTAATGAAAGCATTATTTGACCAAGCATCTTTAGAATGCAGTAAAAAAATAACGAAAAAGTATAGTACTTCTTTTTCATTAGCCATAAAAATGTTATCTCCTGATATTCAGGATGAAATTTATGCTATTTATGGATTTGTTCGTTGCGCAGATGAAATTGTTGATTCTTTTGAAGGATACGAACAAGAAACCTTATTAGATGAGTTTGAAAAAGAATATCAAAAAGCATTGGATAGAAAAATAAGTTTAAATCCCATTTTAAATGCTTTTCAAAAAGTGGTTCATCAATATGGTTTGCACGATTTAGTTCCTCCATTTATGCATAGCATGCGAATGGATTTAACAAAGAAAGAATATACTTCAATAGAAGAATTTGAAACCTATATTTTTGGATCTGCCGATGTTGTCGGTTTGATGTGTTTAAAAGTGTTTGTAAAAGGTGATGAAACCAAATACAATGAATTAAAACACAGTGCAATGAAACTAGGATCTGCTTTTCAGAAAGTAAATTTTTTGAGAGATTTAAAACATGATTATGAAAATTTAGGTCGTATTTATTTTCCAGGTGTTAATTTTTCTTCGTTAACCAATGAAAATAAGAAACAAATTGTAGCCGAAATTAACGCTGATTTTGAAGAAGCTTTTAAAGGAATTTTAAAATTACCAACAGAAGCAAAATTTGGAGTTTATACAGCGTATAGATATTATAAAAGCTTAATGAAAAAAATAAATAAAACCGAACCAGAAGAGTTTTTAAGTAAACGAATTCGCGTTTCAAATCCTTTAAAATTACTAATTTTGGGAAAATCATACGTTCGCTATCAATTAAATATTATTGCCTAATGACTATTCTATTCTATTTTATAACAACTCTAGTTACTTTTTTACTCATGGAAGCAGTAACTTGGCTTACACATAAATTTGTAATGCATGGTTTTTTATGGTATTTACATGAAGACCATCATCAACCAAAGTATAATGGTGTTTTTGAAAAGAACGATGCTTTTTTTATCATTTTTGCCATTCCAAGTATTGCCTTATTCTATTTTGGAGTAAATCCAACTTTGAATATTTTGTTTTTTATAGGATTAGGAATATTATGTTATGGGATAGCCTATTTCTTAATTCACGATGTATTAATCCACCAACGATTTAAATGGTTTAAGAATACAAAAAATAAATATTTAGTAGGATTAAGAAAAGCACATAAAATACACCATAAACATTTAGGAAAAGAACATGGAGAATGTTTTGGAATGTTATATGTACCTTTTAAATATTTTTCGATGTGAAATACATGTATTCCATATCATTTTAATATTCAAAAAATCCTTTTGAGGATTTTTTTTGTTTTTAGATTATCCTTTACATTTATAAAAAAACAACATGAAAAAAATAATTTTACTTTTGCTTATTACTTTCACTTTAAGTTGTTGTAACAAAGACGATGACACTCCTTCAAATCCAGTAGACCAACTTCCACAAGCTACTCAAATAGGAGCAAATACATTTGGTTGTCTTTTGGATGGAGTTGTTTTCAAACCTGGAAATGTAAGTAATCCACTTGATGCACAATATCAATTAATTAATGGTAGTTTTTATTTTAGTTTAGATGCAGCTAGGAGATACGATAATAGTAATTATATATCAATAGGTTTAGGTACTTTAAATTTAGAATTATTTCAAGGTAATATCTATCCTCTTTTAGAACAAGAAGATGGAAAAGCAAATGGATCTTTTTTTTATAATACATCTATTACTTATACATCTATTAATAAAACTGGTGAGCTAAAAATTACCAAATTAGATCAAGTTAATAACATTATATCTGGTACTTTTTGGTTTGATATAATTGACAGTCAAGGTGTTTTTCATCAAATACGGGACGGTCGTTTTGATGTGCAATACACAAATTGAAAAATTTAAAACAACTATAATTTATGAAAAAACTTTTCCTTTTTAGTAAAGGGTTTCTATTGCTTTGCCTTTTTGTAACCCATTTTAGTAGCGCACAAACGGTTAATACCGATTATGCTACACAAATTAACAATACGTTTCAAAACCTTGATAAAACCAAAATACCTCACAAATTATTAATAGATTATGCTATGGAATTTGCTGAACTATCGGCTTATAACGGTACGTTAACTACTGATAATTTGGTGCATAGAGGGACTTATGCAGAAATTTACAATACTCTTTTAATGGCTCGTGTGCAAACTAACGTTGCAGGTTTAGTAAATCCTACAACTTTTAAAACGAATTGGGACAATCTACGTCAAAAAAATAAAATAGTAGTAAGTGGGTTGTATTACAAATACAATCAGTTTAAAAGTAATGCCTCTCCTAACTTTGTAACCATTACTAATAATAAATTGTATGATAAATATGTAAATGGGGTTTGGCAAAATCCTTATGATGAAAAGCAAGTATTTGCTGTAACAACTCCCTTGTTAAAATACAATAGTTTGTCTATGGAAGTGCAACTACCTAGCGCTTTGTGGTACACTAATCAAAGCAGCAGTGTGCAGAGTATTGCTGTAGATTTTAATGATGGTTTAGGCTATCAAACCCTTGCTTTTGGACAAATAAAAACAGTGTCCTATGCACAACCAGGAGTTAAAGAATGGAAATACAAACTCACGTTAACAAACAATCAAGTATTGTATAGCCATAGCAAAATACAAATAGATGCCGAAGTACCTCCTACAAATTCTAACACTGCTTTACAAAGAACCATCAATCAGCCATGTACTGTGAATCAATTTGGCATAGACCAAGTAGAATTTTATGGAACTCGTCAATATCTTGGGCAAGCCAATTCTGCGACCCTAGAAATCGATTATGCAAATACAAATGGTTGCGGCACCATTACAAAACCCTTAATTGTAGTAGAAGGTTTTGATAGTGGTTTATTAGGTATAGAAAATGTATTGGGAGAAAACGCTTTATCGGATTTTTTAAGACAAGTAAATCAAAATAGTGGATTAGAATTACCTTCACAAATCAATACTTACGATATCATTTACGTCAATTGGAATCAGGGGAAAGATTATTTGTAGCGCAATGCTTATCTATTAGAAGATATTATAAAATGGGTAAATAGTGTAAAAGTGGGTACTGCACCTAATGTAGTTTTAGGACAAAGTATGGGTGGTGTAATAGCACGTTATGCCTTGCGTGATATGGAAAACCAGCAAATAGATAATCCTTCAGTTCCTAGTTGGAATCATCAAACTAGTTTGTATATTAGTCACGATGCACCACACCAAGGAGCAAACATTCCTTTAAGTGTATTGTATTTTGCGAGACATTTAGGAGATCAATTTGTGGGAACACCTTTAGGTGACATGAATATTAACCCACAAGATGGTGCCCCAGTAACTATTGAAGATATTCAGGCCTTATTAAATGCACCAGGTACTAGGCAATTATTAAAAAACAATATTGCTTCAAACTTTGAAAAAGATAATAACTTAACTGATTCATGGCAAACAGAGTTACGAAACTTGGGGTATCCATTGCAAACTAGAAATATTGCAATTAGTAATGGTAGTCACTGTGCAAATCCACAGTCATTTCTGCCTAATGCAACCTTGTTTTCTTTAAGTGGTTATGGTAAAACATCTTTTTTAACTAGCTTCTTGACAGAGCTTTTAGGACCATTAAATGCGATAAACGATATCGCTTCAATTGGTTTGGCTATTTTATTTAACGAGCCAGGTTTGCTATTAGGAGTATTACCTGGAAATAGTAAATTTAGTTTGGATTTTAGTGCAAAAGCATTACCAAGTGCAGGTACAACTGCTCAAATATATAAAGGGAAGTTAGTTTTTACAAAAAAATTATTTTGGGCATTCAATATTAATGTTACACTAACAGATAGAAGTTATAATAATCCATCAGGAATATTATCTTATGACTATTATCCTGGTGGTAAATATCCAGTGCCTTTTAATTTTCAAAATTCATCCGTTAGCAATGCTTTTTTTAGTTTTGGTATTAGCGCACAAATTGCTCCTAATTTTAATTTTATTCCATCACCTAGTGCTTTAGATATAGGAAAAGGGAATGTTGCTTTAAACAATAATGATTATTTTGTTAAATACAATTCATTAACACCAACTGCTGCACCTAAAGATAGTCCGTTTGTTAATTTTTCTACTTCATTTAATAATAACGGTATTAATGAAAATCACATTTCGTTTAATACTAGAAATGGTAACTGGTTAGCAACAGAATTAGATAATGTAACTACAAATAGTGATATTTTTGATTGTACTTATATGTGCTCAGATAGTCAAATATCAGGTTTAAATTTACTTTGTACAACAGCAACTTATACGGCTCCTGAGGGTGGAACATTTAATAGTTGGACAATAACCCAAGGATCAAATTTAGTGACGGCAACTGGAATAAATACTCAAAATTTAACATTAACGGCATTGCCTAATGCTTCAGGACAAGTAACAATTTCACTATTAAAAGGTGATAATAATGTAAGATGTGGAAATTTAACCTTGACTAAAACGATATGGGTGGGTAAATCAATGCCTCACTATACTGCTGATAGAGTTGAATTTTGTAATTTTAATTATAGAGCTAAAGATTATCCTAATACAAATTCATATTCTACTTTTAGTTGGCAATATGTAAGTGGTTCAGGTGGAGCTTCTTCAAGTAATTTTTATTCTAATGGTGATTTTGCTCAATTTACCGCTTGTCCACCTTTTACAATTACAATGAAATTAATTGCCACTAATGCTTGTGGGACTAGTGAACAACTGGTGGATTTTTGGTTAGACAATGATGATGAGGAAATTAGTAGAAATGCTTCTCCAATAAACACTTTTTCTATTTATCCAAACCCTTCAAAAGATATAGTTACAATAGAATTAAGAGATAAAAATAATCAAACTCAAAAAGCATCAAAAATTTATGGTGAGTTATTTGATTTAATGGGAATTTCAAAATCAAAAGTTGAAATCAAAGATAATAAGGCTATATTTTCTGTTAATGGCTTAAATAAAGGTATTTATGTGCTGAAAATTTTTATTGATGATGCAGTAGAGAATCATCAAATAGCAGTAGAATAAAGACTATAGTTTTTTGGTTATTATAGTTACTAACATAAAAACATTATATATAATTTTTTATATTTTAAAAATAGATGTACTTATATGTAAGTATTTTTATTTTACTTTTTAAATATATGTATTTATATTGTGTATTTTTAACAAATTTTAATAGTAAAAACTTAGTTTATTATGAAATAAAAGCAAATTATCCAGACTCTTATAAAGCAGAGCTTAGAAACTGGGGTTTCCAAAAAGAAAAATATTAAATACAAAATAACTGAGTAAATAATATAATAGTTATTGAACTTGTAGTTTACTTTAAGCCACTATATTATTTAAATGCTAATCCCTAAAATGATTTTTCGTTTTAGGGATTTCTTGTTTTTTTTAAGACATAAAACCTCTTTAAAGGGGAAGTATATTTGATGATTTATAGCGAATTATAGTTATATTTGACAATTAATAAATATGGTATTTGTTATACAACTATCTAAAAAAGAGTGGTTTTGTATGATTTTATGATACATATAAACTAGTTAGTAGAACCCGATACTGGCAGACAGATTTTTCAAACTTTTCAAAATGCATAGACAATTATTGAAACTCATATCTCAAAATGTAACACTTTCCGACAACGACTCGGACTGGTGCAGACAGTATTTTGAACCCGTGTTTTTACCAAAAAACAAAGTTATTGAGGAAGAAAAAAAAATCCCAAAATATCTCTACTTCATAGTTTCGGGTTTTGTGCGGTTGTTTCATTACAATGACAAAGGAGATGAAGTAACAACACACATAAATTGTCCGCCTGGATTTATTACTTCGTATTTCAACTTTATCAATCAAACAAAGGCGAACGAAAATTTAGAGTGCATTACGGATTGTGAATTGCTTAGAATTACCAAAGACAATTTGGATTTGCTAACACAGCAAAGTAAAGCGTTTAAAGATTTCAGCATTTTGGTTTTTCAACAATCGCTTGCATATAACGACAATCGTTCAAAAGAATTAGCATCACTAACGGCAGAACAACGTTATCGAAAACTCATTGACAACTATCCACACATTTTACACAACGTTCCGTTGCAATATATTGCTTCGTTTTTAGGAATGAACCCAAAAAGTTTGAGTAGAATACGAAAGGAAATTATTAAGTAACATTTGCGAAGTGTGTTTGAAAAATCAATTTCGAACTTTGTTCCGTATTTAAACATTAAAATATGGCACAGAAAAATTTAGCATTGGTTACAGGCGCAAATGGACATCTTGGTAACAACTTAGTGAGATTGCTCATTGAAAAAGGCATTCCTGTTCGAGCTTCAGTTCGCAACATTAAAAACAAAGAACTCTTTTCGGGACTGAATTGCGAAGTAGTCCAAGCCGATATCACAGACAAACAATCTTTGATAAACGCTTTACGAGACGTTGATGTTTTTTATGCTGTTGGTGCAGCATTCAAACTTTGGGCAAAAGACCCGAAAAAAGAAATCTATGATGTAAATCTTGAAGGTACAAAACTGCAAATTGAAGCCGCAGCCGAAGCAGGCGTAAAACGAATTGTATATGTGAGCTCAATCGCAGCGTTGGATTATTCCAAAATTCCCACAAAAGAAAATTACGGTTATAATTCCGACCGCAGAGATATGTATTATAATTCAAAAAATGACGGAGAAAAATTAGCATTTGAATTGGCAAAAAAACACAACATTGAATTGGTTGCCGTGTTGCCTTCAGCAATGATAGGTAGTGAAGCGTTTGCACCACTAAACGTTTCTTACAATATCATCTACTTGATTCTGAAAAAACAAATCCCTGTTGAAACCAATATCACACTAAATTGGATTGACGTGAAAGACGTTGCCGAAGGTTGCTATTTAGCGGCAACAAAAGGTATAAATGGCGAACGTTACATCTTAGCAAATGAAAAATGCACATCAATAAAAAATACGACAAAAATTGCACAGGAGTTATTTCCAGAATTGAAAATTAAGATGCCTATGGCAGTTCCAAAAGCAATTTTATTTACAATTGCGTGGTTTATGGAAATAGGAAGTAAAATAAGCGGCAAAGCACCATTGCTCACAACCAAAGATATTGCAATGTTTTCAGGACTTCAACAAGACTTTGACATTTCAAAAGCACGGATAGAATTAGGTTTCAAACCAAAGAGTTCTGAAAAAGCAGTTAAAGAAGCTATGAAATATTTGAGTGAGAATGAAAATCGTTTCAACTGACGACAAAAAGGGTATGCTACTAACAACGCGTATATGCAATAGCGGTTTAAGTACAAACTTGAACCGTTTTTCATTTTATTAAAGTATATTGTAATCCGAAAAGTAGTCATATAAAATCCGCTTAAAAGATGGAAAATGTCAGATAATAGGCTTAATTACGAATAGAGTATGTTATTTATACGCTAAGAAATGGGATAAAAATCAGTTTGAAAAAATATCAAAAATCTCTAACCTAAAAAAATACCCAAATAATTTTCAATTTCTTGGCTCTGAAAAGTTTATAAAGGAGTTATTCCAATTAGATAAAATTAATCTGGATAAAATTAAAAATCGTTCATTCTACAAAATAGAAAACAAAATTTTACTGAATTTAAAAATGGAAATCAAATTCTAAAGACGCAAATTGATAATGTAATAGAAATAACTCACTTATACCAACAATACTATGGAACAAGTAATAAAGAATTTAAAAAAAACAAAAGACAATGTTCTAAAATTAATTCAAACTGATAATATTTGGATTTAAAAAAACAATGATATAATTACAGGATTTTGTACTTCAATGCATAAAGGAGCAAAAAAAACTATAATTTAGACTGTGTTTTTTTCATATTCAGAAAATTAATCAACGTACCTAATATAGGTTCTACTGTTTTGCTTCTTACTCTGACCATTCGTTTTTCATATTTAGCATTTTGAGTAATGATGTATCTTGTTATAATGCTCTTTTTACTATATTAAGTTAAATGCTAATTCCTAAGATGATTTTTCGTTTTAGGGATTTTTTATTTTTTAAGACACAAAACCTTTTTAAAGGGGAAGTATATTTGATAATTTATTAACAAATTATAGTTATATTTGAAAATTAATAAATGTGGTATTTGTTATACAATTATCTAAAAAAGGCTGGTTTTGTATGATTTTATGAGACATATAAATAAGTTAGAAAACATTAAAGCCTAAATAACTTTTAATTTTTTATAAATGAAACAATTTTATTTTTTAATTGCTCTTTTGTCTTTTATACTTCCTATTCATTCTCAAACATTAATAGCGATTCAAGATTTTGAAATTACTCCAACAACACCTACTTGGACTTTTACAGGTACTCCAAATTATAATAGTGGTATTTCAGCCTCTTCGGCTGCACCAGAAAATAGTCCAATTGGGATTAATAATTCAAGAGCTTGGGAAACAACACAAATTTCTGCTGGTTTAACAGTAGAATTTAGTAACATAGCAATTCCTACGGTATATGATGAAATATTATTTGAATTTAAATTGGCTGCTATGAATTTAAATGGCTCTTCTGGTGGACCTGATAATCTAGATTATGTTTTGGTTGAATATAGTCTCGATAATGGAAGTACTTTTTATAATAGATTAAGAATTAGGGGTGCTTTAAATAATAATAGTTTTTGGGCTTATGATGCAACAGGAATTGCGATTGTTGATTATCAACCAACTGATGAAGTACTTTTTCAGCCAACAAATTCTGGGTTGGCAACAGAAAATGGATACAGTACTGTTGGAATATTATTTCCAGGGACTATAAATCAATTAAAAATTAAAATAACAGCTAGGAGCAGTTCTGGTTCAGATACGTGGTTAATTGACAATGTAAGACTGTTAGGAGGCAGTGATTTATTAAATAATGATGAATTTACAATAAATCAAAATAAAATAAAATTATACCCTAATCCTAGTAGTGATTTTATTAAAATTTCAGGGTTAAACAAGAATGAAAATTTTAGTATTGATAATTTATTAGGTGAAAAAATTAAAGAAGGGGTTATTGGAACAAATGAAGCAATTGACATAAGTAATTTTTCAGGTGGAGTGTATTTCTTGAAATTAGATAATGGAAATATAATTAAATTTCTAAAAGAATGAAAAGTAAAAAAATACTAAGATTGGTAGCTGTTACACAGCCTTCATTTTTTTAAAAATAATCTTATTAAATGACTTTTTAGCGAGGTTGTTTTTTTACTACAAAATGCATTATTATTCAGAGAATACTAATATAAATAGGTTGTTCAATAACAATTTTCCTCGCTCTTCAAATTTTCCTGACTTTGGTGTGTATTAAGGTTATGTTTTTATTAAACGCAAAGGTAGTAAATTTTAGAATGAGGATATATAAGTCTAAACATTGTTTGTTTAATGTTTAAAAAGACTAAAGTTCTATTTTAATTTTAATCGTAACAAGTTATAGTGTAATGCGGAAATCGGGTGGAATTTTCTATTGAAAATTATTGCTCTCGGCTTAAATATGAGTAAGTGCTTTAAAAGGTGTATAAACAAAAAAGATTACCTCTCAGTAATCTCTTTTATAATAATTTTTTATTCTTCATTTTTCAAAACTTCTCCTTTTCCATGTATAATTGTAGTTTTTGGAGCTTCAAAATCGATTTTCTTTTTTCTTAATTCGAAATTCTGACCTAGATAAACTCTTCTTACTACTTCATCTTCTGCTAATTCTTCTGGTTTTCCCGCTTTAAGAATTCCTCCTTCAAACATTAAATAGGTTTTATCAGTAATGGCCAATGTTTCTTGTACATTGTGATCGGTAATTAAAATACCAATATTTTTATTCTTTAATTGTGCTACAATTCGTTGAATATCTTCTACAGCAACTGGGTCGACACCAGCAAAAGGCTCATCAAGTAAAATGAATTTTGGATCAGTAGCTAACGCTCTTGCTATTTCAGTACGTCTTCTTTCACCTCCTGAAAGTAAATCACCTCTATTTGTACGAATGTGTTGTAATGCAAACTCATCAATTAAGGCTTCCATTTTTGCTTCTTGTTCTGCTTTTGAAAGAGAGGTTAATTGAAGAACACTTAAAATATTATCTTCAATACTTAATTTTCTAAAAACAGATGCTTCTTGAGCCAAATAACCAATTCCATGTTGTGCACGTTTGTACATTGGGAAATTAGTAATATTCATATCGTCAAGAAAAATATTTCCGCTGTTTGGTTTCACTAAACCTACAATCATGTAGAAAGAAGTTGTTTTTCCAGCTCCATTTGGTCCTAGTAAACCTACGATTTCACCTTGATTTACTTCAACAGAAATCCCTTTTACAACACTTCTTTTTTTGTAAGTTTTTATTAAATTTTCTGCTCTTAATTTCATGTTCAGATTGTTAGAATAAATAAATTCTAATATTATTAGACAAATAAACAAATAAACCATTAAACAAATAAATGAATTAACAATTATTTAGTTTAGGCTGAAAAGGATTTAATTCAAAAGAAGATATGAATCCCTTATATGTTTTTTAGCGATTAGTTATTTGTTTCTTCTAAAGCTTCCCAGAATTCATAGGCTCTTCTTAAATGTGGAATTACAATTGATCCACCTACAAGAGTAGCAATTCCCATAGCTTCCATCATTTCTTCTTTTGTAATGCCTTCCTTATATGATGTTTCTAAATGGTATTTAACACAATCATCACAACGTAGAACAGCAGAAGCAACTAAACCTAAAAGTTCCTTCGTTTTAACGTCTAATGCGCCTTCCATGTAAGCATTTGTGTCTACATTAAAGATTCTTTTAATCACTTTGTTATTATCAGCTAATAATTTTTCATTCATTTTAGCACGATAATCATTGAATTCTTTTACTAAATCAGACATGTTTTAATATTTTTTTAAATCGGTTGTTGTAATTTCTTTTTTCATAACAGCAGCACTTATTAAAATACTTATTTCATATAAAATCATTATTGGTATTGCAACAATAATTTGACTAATTACATCTGGAGGTGTAATAATTGCAGATAAAACAAGAACAATAACAAGAGTGTATTTTCTGTATTTTCTTAAAGAAGAAGGTGTAACTAATCCTAATTTTGTTAAGAAATAAATAATAATAGGTAATTCAAATAATAAACCACTAGCAACGGCTGACGTTTTCATCAAGCTAATGTATGATGTAATATCAATGGAATTATTAATTTCTGCACTTACAATGTAACTAGCAAAAAACTGAACAGATAATGGAGCAATAACATAATATCCAAACAATACGCCTATAAAAAATAGTAATGAAGAAACTATGATAAATGCTGAAGCGTATTTTTTTTCTGTTTCATATAAAGCAGGGCTAATAAATTTCCATATTTCCCACAATATAAAAGGAAACGAAAATATAAAACCAACGGTTATAGAAGTCCATAAATGTATTGAAAACTGGCCACCCATTTCTCTATTTTGAATCGGGAGATTAATTTCTGTAATACATAAACTTTTATCTAATCCAAAATCTTGTGATAAATCACAAAAGAAACGATAAGTAATAAAATCGGGACTTTTAGGTCCAAAAATGATTTCATCAAATATGAAATTACTAAAGAAAAAAGCAACAACAGCACAAACTAATATGGCAAGAGTACTTCTTATTAATAACCACCTTAGTTCTTCAAGATGGTCTAAAAATGACATTTCACTAATGTTTTTCTTACCCATTATACAATTCCTTCTTTTAAAATATCATGTAAATGTAATATACCTTTATAAATACCATCATCTGAGACAACTAATTGTGTAATAGCATTGTTTTCTAAAATATTTAAAGCCTCAGAGACTAAAATATTTGAATTGATATGTTTAGGATTTTTAGTCATAATGTCTTTAGCTACCAAATGAGTAAATGTATCATTGTTGTTTAACATTCTTCTAATATCACCATCAGTAATAATTCCAATTATAGCTTTATTTTCTAAAACAGCAGTTACTCCAAGACGTTTTTCAGAAATTTCCATAATTACTTTCTTGATACTTGCTTCTGGTGCAACTTGCGGAGTATGAGTAGTATCGAGCATATCCTTAACTTTAAGTAAAAGTTTTTTGCCTAAAGCGCCACCAGGATGATAAATTGCAAAATCTTCACTTTTAAAATGGCGTAATTCCATTAAGGCAACAGCTAATGCATCACCAAGTACTAATTGAGCTGTTGTACTATTTGTAGGAGCTAAATTATTAGGACAAGCTTCGTTTTCCACAAAAGCATGTAATATATAATGCGATTCTTTTCCTAAAAATGAATTAGTATCTGCGGTCATTCCTATTAAAGTATTTCCAAAGCGTTTTAAAAGTGGAACTAAAACTTTTATTTCTGGACTATTGCCACTTTTTGAAATGCAAATAATAACATCTTCGGGTAATACCATACCTAAATCGCCATGAACAGCTTCCGCAGCATGAAGAAACACAGAAGGAGTTCCTGTTGAATTTAGTGTTGCAACAATTTTTTGAGCTATAATAGCACTCTTACCAATGCCAGTTACAACCAATCTTCCTTTTGAATTAAAAATAATTTTTGTGGCTTCAGCAAAATCATCAGTTAAATAGTTTACAAGTTCAGATATGCTTTTGCTTTCTGCTAAAATAGTATTCTTTGCCGAGTTTAAAATAGTCGATGTTGTGTCCAAAGTAGAAAATATATTAATGTTTTGTATTTCTAAAGAAAATTGTATCTTTATAATTGCAAATTTAGGTAAAATCATATTAATAAAGAATGAAACCAAACGAAATTGATTTACACAAAGAATTAAAGAAATATTTCGGGTTTAACCAATTCAAAGGACTTCAAGAACAAGTCGTTAACAGTATCATTTACGGAAATAATACATTTGTAATTATGCCTACGGGCGGTGGAAAATCATTATGTTATCAGCTTCCTGCTCTAGTTTTAGAAGGGACAGCAATAGTAGTTTCTCCACTAATTGCACTTATGAAAAACCAAGTTGATGCTATTAGAGGACTAAGTTCAGAATCTGGAATTGCTCATGTGCTAAATTCTTCGCTAACTAAAACGGAGATAAACAAAGTTAAAAGTGATATTACTTCAGGATTAACCAAGTTATTATATGTAGCTCCTGAATCGCTAACAAAAGAAGAATATACTCAATTTTTAAAAGGAGTAAAACTATCTTTTGTTGCTATTGACGAAGCACATTGTATCTCTGAATGGGGGCATGATTTTAGACCTGAGTATAGAAACTTGAGGAATATTATTAAACAACTGGGTGACATTCCAATTATTGGCCTAACTGCAACTGCTACACCAAAAGTGCAAGAGGATATTCTAAAAAACTTAGATATGCCAAATGCAAACACATTTAAAGCCTCTTTTAATAGAGCCAACTTGTATTACGAAATTAAACCTAAAACGAAGAATATTGAGTCTGATATTATTCGTTTTATTAAACAACACAAAGGAAAATCGGGTGTTATTTATTGTTTAAGTCGAAAAAAAGTTGAAGAAATTGCACAATTATTACAAGTAAATGGTATTAGTGCTGTTCCTTATCACGCTGGTTTAGATGCTAAAACAAGAGCGAGACATCAAGACATGTTTTTGATGGAAGATGTAGATGTAGTAGTGGCAACAATAGCCTTTGGAATGGGAATAGATAAACCTGATGTGCGTTTTGTAATACATCACGATATCCCTAAGTCGTTAGAAAGTTATTATCAAGAAACAGGAAGAGCCGGAAGAGATGGAGGAGAAGGACATTGTTTAGCTTATTACTCTTATAAAGATATTGAGAAGCTAGAAAAATTTATGTCTGGAAAACCCGTTGCCGAACAAGAAATAGGTTTTGCCTTATTACAAGAAGTGGTGGCTTATGCAGAAACTTCTATGTCAAGAAGAAAGTACTTATTACACTATTTCGGTGAAGAATTTGATTCAGAAACAGGAGAAGGTGCTGATATGGACGATAACGTTCGTAATCCTAAGAAAAAAGTAGAGGCACAAGAACAAGTAGAACTATTATTAAAAGTAATAAGGGATACAAAAGAACAGTTTAAAGCAAAGGAAATTATTTTAGCATTGAATGGTAAAGTTAATGCCATAATAAAAGCGCATAAAATAGATCTCCAACCATTATTTGGCAAAGGGAAAGCTTTTGATGATCGTTTTTGGATGGCGTTAATTAGACAAGTTTTAGTTTCAGGATACATTAAAAAGGATATTGAAACATACGGAATAATTAAGCTGACAGACAAAGGACATGGTTTTATTGAAAAGCCAGAAAGTTTTATGATGTCTGAAGATCATGAATATAGTGAAGCAGAAGACGAAAACATTGTTGCAGCAGCAAAATCATCTGCAACAACTGATGAAGCTTTGATGGCTATGCTAAAAGATCTTAGAAAAAAAGTAGCTAAGAAATTAGGTGTTCCTCCTTTTGTGGTTTTTCAAGATCCATCACTAGAAGATATGGCGTTGAAATATCCCATATCTATTGACGAATTAGGAAATATTCACGGTGTTGGTGAAGGAAAAGCGAAAAAATACGGAAAAGATTTTGTTGAATTAATCGCAAGATATGTTGAGGACAATGATATTATTCGTCCTGACGATTTAGTAGTAAAATCAACCGGAGCAAATTCAGGATTAAAGCTTTATATTATTCAAAATGTAGATAGAAAATTAGCTTTAGATGATATTGCAAAAGCAAAAGGTTTAGATATGGATGGTTTGTTGAAAGAAATGGAACAAATTGTTTATTCAGGAACTAAATTAAATATAAGCTATTGGCTTGATGATATCCTAGATGAAGATCAACAAGAAGAAATTCATGATTATTATATGGATTCAGAATCAGATAATATAAAAGATGCCTTAAAAGAATTTGATGGTGAATATGATATTGAAGAACTACGTTTAATGCGTATTAAATTTATATCTGAAGTTGCTAATTAAATAAGGAAAGATTACATATTAGAAAATTCCCCAATTAAATAATAATTGGGGAATTTTTTTATTTAGAATAATTTTTAAAAATATAGATCCAAATTAATCGCGATAGTTTTATGTTTGTAATAGATAAACAAAGAATTACAATCCCAATTATTGGAAAAATTCGCAAATCAAATGTTTTATCAAAAAAAGGAGCTGCAATAAAATAAGTAATTAAAGCTTCTGCACAACCTACAGCATAGTTTACAAACATTGCTCCAAAAAAGAAACCGGGCTCTTTTTCAAATTTTAAATTACAATTCGGACAATTTTCATTCATCTTAGGAAATCCAAAACCAAAATTGATAAGACCATTCTTAAAAACTTTCCCTTTATTACAATTTGGACATTTATTGCTAAAAAGGTTCATTATAAGATTTTTCATAGTATATAAATTTATGCAAAAGTAAATCAATATTCATTTTACTAAGTTTTGTATATTCGCTAAAAAGTGTACAAAAAAGACATTTGTTATATGAAACAATATCCTGTTTATGAAATAGAGAATTTTGAACAAAACATTTTTTACAATAATTTATATGTAAACTCTTTTACAGAGCATTTAAAAAAACATCACTTTATTGAAAAATTGCATCGTCACAATTTCTATCTTTTAGTTCTTTTTACTAATGGAACAGGAAAGCATACAATTGATTTTGATACGTTTGATATTACTAAAGGAAGCTTGTTTTTAATGCAACCAGGGCAAATTCATTCATGGAAGCTTTCTCCTGATATTGATGGATATATTGTTTTCTATTCGAAAGAAATTTTTAATCTTCATTTTAAAGAAAAAAGAATAGAACATTATCCTTTTTTTCAATCTTTCAAAAATAATCCTGAAATTCTTTTATCTGATTCTGAAATAGGACATTTACAACCTTATTTTGATTTAATGATTGATGAAAGTAAAAATAATAAACAATATAAAAGAGATAAGTTGTTAAACCTTTTAGATGTTATTCATATTGAAATAACTAGAATATATTCTTCAGAAACAAATCAGGAAAAACCAATTTATAATTATAAATTAAAACAGTTTGATGAACTTTTAGAAAAGTATTTTAAAACTGAAAAATCACCTTCTTTTTATGCTGATAAAATGGCAATTACTCTAAAGCATCTTAATAGAATTGTAAAAGCAACAGTAAATAAAACAGTTACAGAGTTAATAACACAACGTGTAATCCTTGAAAGTAAGCGATTAATGGTAGAACGAAAACTTACAATTAATCAAATTGCAGATGAATTAGGGTTTTCAAGTCCAAATTATTTCACAAAACTATTTAAGAAACATGAAGGTATAAAACCAAAAGAGTTTATTAAGCAAATGTCAAATTAGGAAGTATAAACTTCACCACGATGAGGTTTTAAAGCATCTCTAACTTCAATCATATTTTGTTCTTCAACTATTATAAATGCAACAGCATGCATTTCATTAATAATATCAAAACCAGTGATATTTAAAGGAAGTTTTTCAATTTCAATGTACTCTTTTAAATGAATTTCATGATGCTCGGCTGTTTTAGCAGCAGCTTGACCTCTAAAATCCCAAATTAATTTTATTTTACGCATTTGTGTTAATTTTATTGAATCGTTTTTCAAAAAAACCGATATTCAAAGGTAGCTTTTTATTAAATTTGAGAAAAACTTTATCAAATGAAATACTCAATCTTCTTTGTTTTTATAGTTGGTCAACTATTTTCCCAAGAACTAACCTTAGAACAAGCTAATCATTTAGCAACATTACCTATAAAATGTTTACAACAAGAATATCCGAATAAATTGAATCAATTATTAATTAATGATTCAGAGTTACAGTCTCCAAAAGAGCTTCATCCTGCTTTTTATGGTTGTTTCGATTGGCATTCTTCTGTTCATGGCCATTGGAGTTTGGTCTATTTGATTAATAATTTTAAGAGTCTAGATAATAAAGAAGAAATAATTCAAAAACTAGAAGTGAATTTATCAGAAGATAATATCGTAAAAGAAATGGAGTATTTTAATAAAGCTCATGAAAAGTCTTTCGAGCGTACTTATGGTTGGAATTGGTTATTAAAACTTCAATTAGAATTAGAACAAAGCGAAGAAAGTTTTGCAAAACCATTAGCCGAAAATTTAAAACCGTTAACTAATTTATTAATTGAGAGATATTCAGAATTTTTACCTAAATTATTATATCCAATTAGAGTAGGAACACATTCAAATACTGCTTTCGGATTAACAAATGCATGGGATTATGCTGTGTATTCAAATAATCTAAACTTTCAAAAAATAATTAAAGAGAATGCGTTAAGAATGTATTTGAAAGATGAAAATTGTCCGTTTACATGGGAACCAAGTGGAACTGATTTTTTATCGCCATGTATGGAAGAAATAGGTTTGATGCAACGCATTTTGACTGAAAAAGAATTTTTATCATGGTTAAATAAATTTGCACCAAGCTTGTTTAAAAAGAAATTTCAATGGGAAACGGCAAAAGTTTCAGATAGGACAGATGGTCATTTAGTACATCTTGATGGGTTAAACTTTAGTAGAGCCTGGAATTTGTATACATTAAGTAATCAATATCCTAAAATATTCTTTCATTTAAAAAAAATAGCCGACGAACATTTACAATTTTCACTACCTTCTGTTGTAGATGGAAATTATGAAGGGGAACATTGGTTGGCCTCTTTTGCATTGAGAGCTTTTGAGTCAAAATAATAAAATCAATTGATTACTTTTGCAAAAATAATAAATCAAAAAAAGAGATGCCTCGCGAATTTCAATTTCAAGTATCACCAGAAGTAGCAGCTAACGAAGTTTTGTTAGCCAATCATGTTGCTAAATTATTTCAGGTTTCTCCAAAAGAAATTCAAAAAGTAGTTATAGTTAAACGTTCTATTGATGCAAGGCAAAAAGCCATTAAAATAAATATTAAAGCAAATGTTTTTCTAGTTGGAGAACCTTTTGTTGAATCAAAAATTGAATTACCAGATTATCCTATTGTAACCAATGCTAAAGAAGTTTTAGTTGTAGGAGCTGGTCCAGCAGGTTTATTTGCTGCATTACAATTAATAGAATTAGGTTTAAAACCAATAGTATTAGAAAGAGGGAAAGATGTAAGAGGTAGACGTCGCGATTTAAAAGCAATAAATGTAGATCATATAGTTAATGAGGATTCGAATTATTGTTTTGGAGAAGGTGGTGCAGGAACTTATTCTGATGGAAAATTGTATACAAGATCAAAGAAAAGAGGTGATGTAGATAGAATATTACAATTATTAGTTGGTTTTGGAGCTTCGAATGAAATTTTAATTGAAGCACATCCACATATTGGAACTAACAAACTGCCACAAATTATACAAGATATTAGAGAAAAGATTATAACTTGTGGAGGTCAAGTTTTATTTGATACAAAAGTAGTAGATATCCTAATTAAAAATCAGGAAGTTGATGGTGTTGTTTTACAAGATGGAAGTGTTATACATGCAAATAAGTTAATTTTAGCAACAGGACATTCTGCTCGCGATATTTTTGAATTATTAGATAAAAAGAAAATACATATAGAGGCAAAACCTTTTGCATTAGGTGTTCGTGCAGAACATCCACAAGAACTGATTGATAAAATTCAATATTCATGTGATTTTAGAGGTGAATTTTTACCGCCAGCACCATATTCTATTGTAAAACAGGTATCTGGAAGAGGAATGTACTCTTTTTGTATGTGTCCTGGTGGAGTTATAGCTCCTTGTGCTACAAGTCCTGGAGAAGTGGTTACAAATGGTTGGTCTCCTTCAAAAAGAGATCAAGTAACAGCAAATTCTGGAATTGTTGTAGAGTTGAAATTAGAAGATTTTAAACCTTTTGCAAAATTTGGACCTTTAGCAGGAATGGAATTTCAAAAAGCAATAGAACAAAAGGCTTGGCAATTAGCAGGTTCAACTCAAAAAGTACCTGCGCAAAAAATGGTCGATTTTACTCAGAAAAAAGTATCATCAAATATTCCTAAAACATCTTATGTTCCAGGGACAACTGCTGTTGAGTTAGGAGAAGTATTTCCTAGTTTTTTAACTCAAACAATGCGTGAGGGTTTTGTACAATTTGGAAAATCTATGAATGGGTATTTTACAAATGATGCAATATTACATGCTCCAGAAAGTAGAACGTCATCACCAGTTAGGATTCCCAGAGATTCTGTAACATTAGAACACCTTCAAATTAAAGGATTGTATCCTTGTGGAGAAGGAGCTGGTTATGCAGGTGGAATTATTTCTGCTGCAATTGATGGAGAAAAATGTGCTTTGAAAGTGAAGGATGCATTATAAAACAAAAGGGATAGCATTGCTATCCCTTTTGTTTTATAATGTATATATCTAAATTAGATTTTTTTAACTCTTACAGCATTCATCCCTTTCATTCCTTTTTCAAGTTCATAAGTAACTTTGTTGCCTTCTTTTACTTCATCAATTAAACCTTTAACGTGGAAGAAAAACTTATTATCAGAATCAATTTCTTTTATAAAGCCAAAACCTTTTGAAGTGTCATAAAAATCAACAATACCTTTTCTTTCAGTATCTATTTCTTCTGATTCTTCTCTTTTTGGTATACCAATTTCGATGCTTTCAACATCAACAACTATTTTCTTAGAAGGATCTGGTGGAGTATCTGTTAAATGTCCATTTTCATCAACATAAACATATAAATCTTCACCAGCTAATTTTGGATTAGCTTTTCTTGCTTCTTTTTTTTGTTGTTTTTCTTGCTTCTTTTTTAAGCGAAGTTTTTCTTTTTCTTTTTTGTTAAACGTTTCTTGAGGTCTTGCCATTAACTGAATTTAATTTTAAGTGATTAATATAAAAAATTTAAAAAGGCTAGTTATTGCTCTGTTGAGATAGTACTTCGAGAAGTAATTAAGAGTAAATAAGGAAGGATTTATTAAATTTCTGTTTAGCAAAGATACAATAATAATTTTAGCTTATATAACTTATTTAAGAAATTGATTTTCAATATTTTGTTTGAAAGGAAAAAAAGATGTTATGAAAATGGAATAACCACTATTTCTTTTAAAGAAACGGGATACAAAAAAGGAAAGACAATTAGAAGCCAAACTTTTTTTGTACTTTTGAGAGATTATAATAAGATTATGAAAGAAGAAAAAGTAATTTTAGTAGATATAAACGATGAACCTATTGGGTTAATGGAAAAAATTGAGGCTCATGAACATGCATTGTTACATAGAGCTTTTTCGGTTTTTGTTTTAAACGATAATAACGAAATAATGCTTCAACAAAGAGCAGCTCATAAATACCATTCTCCTTTGTTGTGGACTAATACTTGTTGTAGTCATCAACGTCCAAGTGAAACTAATATTCAGGCAGGAAAGAGGCGATTAATGGAAGAAATGGGTTTTGTTACTGACTTAAAAGAACTTTTTCATTTTATTTATAAAGCGCCTTTTGATAATGGTCTAACGGAGCATGAATTAGATCATGTAATGATTGGACATTATAATGAAGAACCTAACATAAACAAAGAAGAAGTAGAAAGCTGGAAATGGATGAAAATTGAAGATGTAAAAGAAGATATGCTTGTAAATCCAGATGTTTACACCGTTTGGTTTAAAATTATATTCGATGAGTTTTATCATTTTTTAGAAAATCATAAAGTTTAATTTTTAAAATATTAGTAATAAAAAATGCGAGTAACTGTTTCAAGGAAAGCACATTTTAATTCTGCTCATAGATTATATAGAAAAGATTGGTCTGAAGAGAAAAACAATGCCATTTTCGGTAAATGTAATAATCCAAATTTTCATGGGCATAATTATGAACTAATAGTAAGTGTTACAGGTGAAGTAGATCAAGAAACAGGATTTGTAATTGATGTTAAAATTTTATCTGATTTAATCAAAGAACATATAGAACATACTTTTGATCATAAAAATTTAAATTTAGATGTTATAGAATTTCAAGATTTAAATCCAACTGCTGAAAATATAGCCATTGTAATTTGGAATAAATTAAGACCTTTTATTGATGAAAATAAAGATTTGGAAATTGTTTTATATGAAACGCCAAGAAACTTTGTAACCTATAAAGGAAATTAAAATGGCATTAAAAATTGGAGATAAAATACCTTGTTTTTTTAATGAGGATAATAATGCAGTCTTTAATTGGGATAAGTATAAAGGAAAGCCATTAGTGATTTATTTCTACCCTAAAGATGATACACCAGGTTGTACTACTCAGGCATGTGGTTTTAGGGATGAATATGAAACGTTTAAAGAATTAGGAGCAGAAGTTATTGGAATAAGTGGAGATTCTAATGAATCTCATGAAAAATTTGCTCAAAAATATAAATTACCTTTTCTATTATTATCGGATAATGATAAAAAAATCAGAAAGCTTTTTGGAGTGCCTTCAAATCTCTTCGGATTAATTCCAGGTAGAGTTACTTATGTAATGGATAAAAATGGAATTATTCAATTTATCTTTAATAGCATGTCAGCTAAAAATCATGTTCAAAAAGCAAAAGAGATTATTCAAAAAATGACAGAATAGTTGTAGAAAACCCAATTTTAAATAATTTTCGCAGTATGAGTACAAAATTATATCCTCTTACATTTAATCCTATTTTAAAAGAAAGAATATGGGGAGGAACAAAACTTCAAACATATTTAAATAAATTAATTAATTCGGATATAACAGGTGAAAGTTGGGAAATATCAACAGTTCCTAATGATGTGAGTGTGGTGAATAGTGGTTTTTTAGAAGGGAAAAATATAAATGATATTATAGCATTATACCCTGAAGACTTTTTAGGAAAATCTGTTTTAGATCGATTTGGAAATCAATTTCCTTTACTTTTTAAGTTTATTGATGCGCAACAAGATTTATCTATTCAATTGCATCCAAATGACGAATTGGCTAAAAAAAGACATAATTCTTTTGGAAAAACAGAAATGTGGTACGTGATGCAAGCTGATGATAATGCCCGTTTGGTTGTTGGTTTTAAAGAAAATTCAAATAAAGAAGAATATTTAGCTCATTTAGAAAATAAAACACTTGTTTCTATTTTAAACGAAATGCCTGTTAAAAAAGGGGATGTGTTTTTTTTAGAAACAGGAACTATCCATGCAATAGGAGCTGGAATTGTTATAGCAGAGATTCAACAAACGAGCGATATAACATATAGAATATACGATTGGGATAGAGTAGATGCAAATGGGAATGAAAGAGAATTGCATACCGAATTAGCTTTAGATGCTATAAATTATAATACAACCCAAGCTAAGGTCAATTATGAATTAAATAATAATCAATTAAATAAAGTTGTAGATTGTGATTATTTTAAGACCAATATTCTTTCGTTAAAAGGGGAAGTTACATGGAATAAAAAAAGAGATGCCTTTACAGTTTTAATGTGTACAGAAGGCCATTTTACTCTTTCTTATGAAGAAGAAAACTATAATTTTAAAAACGGAGATACTGTTTTATTACCAGCAAGTATTCAAGGTGTTGATATGAGTGGAGAAGCTACTATTTTAGAAATTTCTATTTAATTCATTATCATTAGAATATATTGCTTAATTTTGCATCAAATTTTAAATAAATACAAAATGGCAAGCGTTAAAAACTTGAAAAAAGAAATCAACTACGTTTTAGGAGATTTAGTAAACATCGTTTATGTATGGGAAATGACTCATGGAGGAAAACCAACAGAAGCTACAGATGCTATTGTTGATGAAATCTATGATAATTATGATGCATTGGTAACAAGAATAAGCCAAAGAGATGTTGAAAATAAAAAATCTCATTTTTCTCAAATTCGTAAAGATTACGAAGCTACTGCTAATCAAATAGTTGAAAAAATCAACGGATTAAACTAGAAAAAATAGATAAAAAATTGCGATTTTTTTTTGCAAATATAAAAAACTGGATTATATTTGCACCGCAATAGAGTTGCCGGTGTAGCTCAGCTGGCTAGAGCAGCTGATTTGTAATCAGCAGGTCGTGGGTTCGAGTCCCTCCATCGGCTCTATTTTTAAGACCATCAGAAATGATGGTCTTTTTATTTATAGCCCTTTTTAAAACAAGAAACGTTGTTTTTATAAAGTAATAATCAATTAGAATTTACTTTAGACTTTTTAAAGAGTCTTGTAGTTTTCATAAAGACGCCTTTTTAAAATTATAAAAAATAGAAGATCATATTTCTTGTAATATTAATGTGTCATTTGTAGTACATATAGCTTACAGATATAGTTAAAACAACAAAGAGCAAATGTTTAATTTGCTCTTTGTTGTTTTGTTAAATAAAATAAATCTATTTTTCGTTTTGTTTTCTGTCTTTAATATGTTTTGTTAAGAGTTTTCCATATTTTGAATTGGTAATTTTAGGAGTTAAATGTTTTGCAATGGTATCTAAATAAGCAATATTTATATCTCCTATTTCTGTTAAAGCTAAATATGGAGCAATTTCAAAATCACTATGAGTAGCAGCAAAATTTGCAGTATATCGATATTTTCTAGTTAAAATTTTTTGGTATGCATCGTTAATACTATCGGCTGTTTTTTCACTTAAATTAAACCCTTCTTTGATTTTCTTTTCTACCAATTTTAAACTTTGCTCATTAAATTTTGTTCTGTAACTATTGAATTCTGTTAATAATTCATGATTTTTAGAACCTGTGACTTTTGCTGAAGCATAAAATTCTTTAAGATTAGCATCAATATTCATTTCACCAGGTTCAGCAAAAAAAGGAAGGCTATTGTCTATAGAGTTTGTTTGCCCTCTATCTAAAAATAAATATAAAACTTCAGGACTTTTTAATTTAACTGTACTTTCAAAGTTTGAATTACCTTTAATAATAATACTGTCTAATGTAACGAAAGTAGTGTCTTCTATTTTTTTAAGGTATAATTTTCCTTGACTTAATCCTTTAATGTTTCCTGTTAAATGTAGGCTTCCTTTTGGAGTTTCTTTTTTCTCACATGCTACTAAAGCAAACAATCCTACTCCTAAAAGTAATAATTTTTTCATTTTCTATTTTGTTAATTAGTTTATTATGGTGATACTTTTTCCATTAAAAAAGTACACATTATGGCTCCGTATGTTCCTGCTATATATCCGAAAATTGCCAAAAGAACTCCTACACTAGCTAATGATGGATGAAACGCTGAGGCTACAACAGGTGCAGATGCAGCTCCACCTACATTTGCTTGACTTCCAACTGCAATGAAGAAGTAAGGTGCTTTTATTAATTTTGCAACAGCAAATATGATGATAAAATGGATTATCATCCAAATTATTCCTACTAGAATTAATCCTGGATTATCTAATACTGACCTTAGATCCATTTTCATTCCTATAGATGCAACAAGTATATAAATAAAAATACTACCTATTTTACTAGCTCCAGCTCCTTCATACGTTTTTAGTTTAGTATTGGATAAGATAATTCCTAAAGCTGTTGCAATGGTAATCATCCAGAAGAAAGTTCCTCCAAATGTTGATGCAAAACTTTTAGGATCATTTACTGATTCAAAAGTGTTTTTAAAGAAGTCAGCAGCTACTTGTGAACCCCAATGTGATAACCCTACAGAAGTAAAGGCAATTGCTAAAATAACCATGTAATCAGATAATGTAGGATTTCTTTTTACACTTTCTTGATAATTTGAAACTTTATCTTGAAGTTCTTGTATAGAAGAATTATCTGCTTTTAGCCACTTATTAATGGTTTCTTTTTTACCAATTCCATATAGAAGTGCAGCCATACCAATATTAGCAACTACAATATCAACTAATACCATAGCTCCATATTTTTCTTGATTGTATTTAAAAATTTCTAGCATAGCTGCCTGATTTGCTCCACCACCGATCCAACTTCCTGCAATTGTAGATAAGCCTCTCCAAACAGCGTCAAAATCATTTCCTCCAACTGTTTCTGGAGAAAAAATAGAAACAATTAGAATAGCAATTGGTCCACCTAATATAATTCCGACGGTTCCTGCTATAAACACAATTAGTGCTTTTGGACCTAAATTTAATAATGCTTTTAAATCAATACTTAATGTCATTAAAACTAAAGCAGCAGGTAAAAGATATCGACTTGATACAAAATAAACTTGTGATTTTTTTTCTATAACTTCTCCTGTTTTGTTTAACTCCGTCCATTCAGGAGATATAATATGTAGAGAACTGAATATAGCAGGTAATAGATAGCACATTAAAAGTGCTGGAATTACAGTGTAGAAATTTTTCCAAAAACCAGTTTCTTTTGATGAAGTATAAAAAACAATACCTATAAGTAGCATTAATAAGCCAAAAACAATAGTGTCATCTGTAAAAAAGGGTGGATTGTGCATAGTTTATTATTTATCTGCAAAATAATAAAAAAAAACCTCAAAATACATAGTACTTTGAGGTTTATATTTTTAAAGGTATACTTTAATATTATCCTTTTAACCAAGCTTCTTTAACTGCTTTTTTACTGTTATCAGTAGATTGGTATCCGTCACGTTTTTCCTTTGGCATTTTTATAGTGCCTTTTATTTCTTGTTCTTTTCCGTCTCTTTTTATTTTTACCGTTATTGGTTCGTCATCTTTCCAGTTCATACTACCAACAACTAAGTCATAAATATTATCAAGATTGTAATTAACTCCGTTTACAGCTAAAATTCTATCATTTCCTTTTAGGCCTAGTGAGTTCATGAAATCATTTAGTTCTATACTAGGAATAATAATAATTTCTTTAGTAGATTGATCTATTGTTATATATGGCATTTGACCTTTTAAGAATGGATTTCCAGCTACTTCAATTGTTGTTTCAGTAACCCCCATTTTGTTAAAGAATTCATTGTAAGGAATAGGAGTTTCACCAGCTACATATTTAGTAAGGAATTCTCCAACCGCTGGATATGTTAATGCTGTTATTTTTCCAAATAATTCTTCATCTTTGAAAGGTTTTTTACTACCATATTCATGTGATAAATCTTGCATTAAGTTTAAAATTCCTTTTTGTCCATTACTATTTTCTCTAATAAGGATATCCATACACATAGCAATTAATGCTCCTTTTTGATACACATTAATGTATTGATCTTTATATGGTGCTTTTAAAACGTTTTTACTCATTTTAGTAAAACTCATTTTATCATCCATACGTTTCGCTTGGTCTATTTTTTGAGACATTCTTTCGTAGAATTCATTCTCGGTTATTAGGCCTTGGTTAACTTGGAATAAGTTTGCAAAATACTCTGTTACACCTTCATACATCCATAAATGTTCTGACATTTTAGGATTAATAAAATCAAAATAATGAATTTCATTAGAGTGAACACTTAAAGGTGTTACAATATGAAAAAATTCATGAGAAACCACGTCTTTTAATTGTTCTTGTAATGCTTCTAATTCCATCATTTCAGGCATTACTACAGTTGTTGATGTGGTGTGTTCTAAAGCTCCAAAACCTTTAGCATCATTTGATTGTACATCAGAAAGATATAAAAGTATTGCGTATTTCTTTGTAGAGTTTATAGGGCCAAGAAAACGTTTTTGAGCTTTCATCATGGTTTCCATATTTGGAGTAATGTCAGCAGCAGTATATTTACCAGTTGGCGAATAAACACTAATAATAATTTCCATGTCATCTACCATAAAAGTAGTGATGTCTGGTTTAGAATACATTAAAGGCATATCTACCAAATCTGCATATCTTTTTGAGATGAAAATATCTTTTTCAGGACTGTCATCTGTGTCAACCATAGCTGAAACACCTTGTAAGTTTGCAGGATGTGTAATTGTAAGTTTGTAAGGGATTGATTCTTTTCCTTCAAAATAACCTACAAAGCCATGAGTGTTTAGCATGAAATTCTCTCCTGCTTTAATATTTGTTCCTGCTGGAGAAAATACATCTTCACTTTCTCCAAAACCACCACCTTTCTCAGTATCATAAGTGTCATTAACTAAATATGTTATTTTGGAAAGCTTGTTTGCTTCGTCAATTTTATAGCTATTTTCAGTGATTTTTGTAATTCTTAAACCATTTCCACTTGCATCAAAAGCTCTTACATTTTCTATATATCTACCATAATCGTCTTCAGAATAAGTTCCTGGAACTGTTTTTGGGATATTAAAAGTTGTAGTTTCAGTTGTAAAAGTAGGTGTTGAAATGGTAACAGTTACTTTGTCATCTTGTACATTTACCAAATCAATTAGCACATCAACTTCTTCTTTTTTTGAAGTAGAAGGAGATGTCTTACAACTCCAAATAAAACTTGCTATTGCAAGTGATAAAATTATTTTTTTCATTTTAATCTTTTATTGATATTTTATATGTCTTGTTTAAGTTTTATTTGTTACATATTTTATATAAAAAAAACCTCACTAGTGAGGTTTTTGTAGATTTTAGTCAAATTTATTTTTGAAGTAATATTTACTGTCTAAATCATCATCTTCTAAAGGGTCGAATTTTAATGGTTTAGGTTTAGGTTTACTTGCAATTGCTTTTTTCTTCCAAATTTCAAAATTATCTTTCGATAATTTTGTTTTCATCAATTCGGTAACATCTTTTTCTGAAATTCCAAATTCTTCTTTTAGCACTTCAAAAGGTTTTTTTTCTTCTTGCGCCATACTGACAATTCTTTCTATGGTTTGATTGTCAAATTCTGAAATCTTGCTTTTTTTCATTAGATGAAAAATTAATCTTATAATTTTGTTAATGTTATACACTTCAATATTACTAAAAAAAAATTAGAAATTAAAAAATCTGTCTTTTTTTTGTGATATTTTATTTTTAATGAGTATTTGGTCTTTTTTTTGAGATATAGTTAAAAAATGGTTCTAAAAGTTAAATTTATTCTACTGTTTTTGGAGGAAGTTGTTTTGGGTAATTGATGTTTATAAAAGATTTGACTACCTTCTTTCATTAATAATAAGCTACCATGATTTAAATTGAGGTTCATTTTTATATCTTTTTTCTCAATATGTTTTAGTTGAAAGATTCTATTTTCTCCTAAACTAATAGAAGCAATTATTGGGTTTTTACCTAATTCTTTTTCGTTGTCGGAATGCCAACCATTACTATCTTTTTCGTTTCTATATAAATTTAACAGAACAGTTGTAAAGTTTATATTTGTTACGTTCTCAATTTTATCCTTTATGTATATTAATGTAGAGTTCCAAGTATGAGGATGCATTATAATATTGGAATATGAATATGGTTTTCCTTCATTTCCATATAGGGCAGTTAATCTTGGCTGTAAATGTGTTTTTCCAAAAACGGTTATATTGTCTTGTTTCCAAGGAGTATTTTGAAGTAGCTTTTGAAATAATATATCGGCTTCTTCTTTTGAAAAAAAAGCTGGGTAGTATTCAAAAGTTGCATCAGGTAAATCTAATTTGATTTTTTCATCTGGAAATAAATCTAGCATACGGAGATAATATTTGAAGAGTAATCTAACTAAATTACTCTTCAAATTTAGAATGTTTTTTTATTTATTTTTTTGTAAAAGATTTTTGTAAATAGCTGCTCCAACAATTGCTCCTAGTATGGGTGCAACCCAAAATAACCAAACCTGACTAAGTGGTGTTCCTCCAACAAAAAGAGCTTGCGATAATGAGCGAGCAGGGTTTACAGATGTATTAGTAATAGGAATACTAATTAAGTGAATTAGTGTTAATGCAAGACCAATTGCAAGGCCTGCAAATTTTCCATTTGCTAACTTATCCGTTGCTCCTAAAATTACTAACAAGAAGAATAATGTTAATACAAATTCTGCAATAAAAGCAGAGAACATTGAATAACCTTGAGGTGAGAATGAGTCAAATCCATTTGAAGCGAACGCACCTGCCTGATTAGAATCTATAGCAAAATTTTCATTCCCGGATAGTATTAAATATAAGGTTCCGGCTGCTAGGATTGCGCCTATACATTGAGAAACAATATAGGGTAATAATTCTTTGCCAGAAAATCGTCCGCCAACCCAAAGTCCTATTGATACTGCAGGATTAAAATGACCTCCTGAAATGTGTCCAACAGCATATGCCATAGTTAAAACAGTTAAACCAAAGGCGAGTGCAACACCCGCAAAACCAATCCCTAAATCAGGAATTCCGGCAGCAAATAATGCACTACCACAACCTCCAAAAACCAACCAATAAGTTCCAAAAAATTCTGCTAAAAGTTTTTTCATAATTATATAGTATTTGTTAATAATTCTAATTTATGTAATAATAGGACCAGTAAATTAGCAGTATTTGGAGAGGCAATCTTGCTAAACGCAACCATTTTGGTAGACCTAAAGCAGCTTTTTCATTATGAAACATATATAGATTTGCTGGAAAAACAGCAAGTAATAGTAGAATAATTCCTATGGCAGAATATTTTGAAATTAAAGGAATACAAATACCAATTCCTAAAACAATTTCTGCTAAACCACTTATTTGGTTTAATAATTTTGGATTTGTGAAGTATGGAGGGATTATTTTAATATATAATTTAGGCTGTCTAAAGTGGTTTAAACCAGCTAAAATATATAATAATCCCATTAAATATTGATGCCAAGGTAAATCCATTATATTATGATTTATAACGAATTTAATCAAAATAAATAAAAAGAACTATTTTTTGTTAAAATTTATGTTCATGATTACTATTGCAAGAATAATTAGTAGTATTCCAATCCATTGAGAGAAAATAACTGTTTCATTCAATAAAAAGTAAGCCATTAATACTGAAACAGGTAATTCTAAAGAGGAAACAATACTCCCTAATCCTAGTCCTGTTTTTGGAAAACCAGCGGTCATTAATATTGGAGGAATTATAGTACCAAATAAGGCTAAGAAAATACCATATTTTCCAAAAATCGCAAAATTAAATGGTTCTGTTTGAGTGTAGATGCTAAAGAAAAACACAATAATACCACCACCTAGTAGCATAAAGAGACTACGTTGAGCTGATGAAATTCCTAAAGCAACTTTATTTGCTGTAAACATTGTAGTTGTAAATGACATAGCAGCTAGCATACCCCAAAAAATACCAATCCAGTTTAGTTCTACTTCACTGAAAAGTAAGTTAGTAGCTAATAATGTTCCAATTAAAACAATTATTACAGCTATCGTTTTTTGTTTTGAAGGTGCTTTTTTGTCTAAAAACCATTCTATTAAAACTCCCATCCATACAGTTTGCATTAATAATACAATTGCTATAGATACATCAATATATTTTACTGATAAATAATAAAAAACACTAGTCATTCCTAAGGAAGTTCCTGCTAGCATTAAGTTAAATATGTTTTTTTTACTTGCTTTTACGACTGTTCCTTTATTTTTTATTTTTTGATATAAATTTATAAGTAACATACCTGTTATACCATATATAAATTGTGAAGTAGTTACTTCTGCTGTTGTGAATTTTTCAACATCTAAATAGGCAAGTTTTACAAAAGTAGCAAGCATTCCATAACTAGTTGCTCCTAAACCTACTAAAAATACTCCTTTAATTATTTCATTCTTTGACATGTACTTCATTTTTAAGGGGCGCAAAGATAAGCGAAAATGAATTGTTTTTTTGTGGTTTATTTTAAAATCATTCTTTATTTAAAGTTTATTTAACACAAATAGATTAAATTTTGTTTTAATATTATGGCTTATAAATTTAGAGTTTTCAGATGAGAAATATTATTTGCCTATTGTTTATTGGTTTTTTATGTTGTAATAATAAAGATGTAGAAAGAGAAGTTTTTAGAGATTATACAAAGTATCATCAAGAAGCTCTTGCTTATTCTATAAAAAATAAATTTAATCAAGATTATTATTATTTAGTGGATTTAAGTGTTCATTCAGGGAAAAATCGCTTTTTTATTTATGACTTTAAAACTAATAAAATCGTAGACAAAAATATAGTTACTCATGGAAGTTGTGATCAATTTCAAGAAAATCCTGATAAATGGAAAAAAGTTGTATTTAGTGATAAAGAAAATAGCCATTGTTCATCAAAAGGAAAGTATAAGATAGGAAAGAGAGATTATAGTAGTTGGGGAATTAATGTTAAGTATTGGCTACATGGTTTAGAACCATCAAATAAAAGTGCAGAAAAAAGAGTAGTAGTTTTACACTCTTGGGATGCAGTTAAAAATGAAGAAATATATCCTAAATATAGTCCTTTAAGTTGGGGTTGTCCAGCAGTATCTAATGAATTTATGAAAAAATTAGATGTCCAATTACAAAAAAGTAATAAACCTGTTTTACTTTGGATCATTGAATAATTAGTTTTGGAGATATGTGATATAAAGTTTGTAATATTTGATTTATTATTGCTTTTATTTGTAAGATAAATGAAAATAATGCATGAAAAATATATTTTTATTATTTTTCTCTTATATTTATGCTCCCAAATTCACTTGAATGTTAAACCTGATAAAAGGAAGCAAAAAAGAAAGTAAAATACTTTTATTGCTTGAGAAAGCACATACTCTTCGGATAAATAATCTTTCGCAAAGTATTATATTAGCACAGGATGCATTAAATAATAGTATTCTTGTAAATAATAAATCTTTGCAAGCAAAAAGTTATAGCCAGTTAGCATTATATAATATGGTTATAGGCGAAATGGAAAAAGCTACTTTTTTTTCTAATGAGGCCATAAGAATTTTCACCGATTTAAATGATAAAAAAGGGATAGCAGATGCTAAATATAGTTTGGCAGGTGTTTATTATAAAACAAATTTATATCACTTAGGCTTCATTACTTTTATAGATGCTTTGAAAATTTATAAAAGAAATGATGATTACTATAATCAATCTAGGACAGAAAAATCATTAGGTACTATTTACGATTATATTGGTGATTACATTAGTGCATTACGATTGTATAATAGTGCAGTAAAAAATGCCAAAAAAGTATGCGATTTTAATTTAGAATCTAACGCGTATAATGCCATTTCTGGAATTCTAGTAAAAAAGGGGAAATTAAAATTTGCTATGGCATTTATTAATAAATCTATCCAATTGAAAGAGAAAACTAATGATGTAAGAGGAATGGCATATGCTTTATATGGAAAAGGAAAAGTTTATTTTTGGTTAAATGAGTATGAGAATGCAGAGTCTTTTTATTTTAAAGCGCTAAGTATTCATAATGAGATGGGAGAAAAAACAGGATTAGCCATGACTTATACTAAGTTAGGAGAACTATATTACAAAATGGGAAAGTTGGCATTAGCATTGGAAAATGCTTTTGTAGGTTTGAAAATTGCCAATGAACTTAATTTAGTAATGTGTAGTATAAAACTAAACAAGCTCGTCTCTCTAATTTATAAATCAAAAAAAGAATATTCTTTGTCTTTAGAATTTTTAGAACGTTATCAAAAAGAGAAAGATTTGGTAATGAATGCTCAAACATTTAAAGTTATTGAGAATTATGGAATGATGTCTAGAATTGAAGTTTTAAAAAATGAAGTAAAACTTCAAAAAGAAAAAGAAGAAATATTAGAGCAAAAGAATAATATTGAAATTCAAGAAGTTAAAATGCGTCAAGAATTTCTATCTATTATGAGTCATGAAATAAGAACACCTTTAAATGCTATAACATCTATAATTACATTATTGAAAGATGAAATGAGTGAAGAAGGTGAAGTGTTACTCCAAAGTTTACAATTTGCTTCATCAAATTTAATTAAAATTGTAAATGATGTATTAGACTTTACAAAATTAGACTCACAAAGATCAAAACTAGAAAAAACACCTGTTAACCTATTTGATTTAGCACAAAAAGTAGTAGGCGTTTATGAAAAACAAGCTCAAGATAAAGGCTTGCAATTAATACTCCATTTCGATATTAAAGAAAGAGGATTATATTATTTAGACGAAACAAAAATTGTTCAAATATTAAATAATTTAATTAGTAATGCAATTAAGTTTACAAATGAAGGTGCAATCGAACTTTCAATAAAACTACTTAAGATTAAGAAAAAACATGATAAAATAATTTTTGAAGTTAAAGACACAGGAGAAGGAATTTCTAAAAATAATTTGAAAGATATTTTTGAAAGTTTTTCCCAAGTTAAATCTGTTTTAAATAGAAATAATAGTGGAACAGGTCTAGGGCTTGCAATTGTAAAGAAAATAATAGAACTTCATGGAAGTAAGATAAAAGTGAAGAGTACTTTGGGTAAAGGCTCAACTTTTTATTTTAAATTAAAAGCAGATACAGTTGCGTTTGCAGATGAAGTTTCCGAAATGAGTCCTAAAAATTTGATAAATTTAAAAGGGAAAAAAGTGTTAATTGTAGAGGATACATTAATTAATGCAGCTCTATTAATTAAAATTCTTTCAAAATGGGAAATGGAATCAGATCATGTTGAAAATGGTTTGAAAGCACTAAAGAAAGTCAAGAAGAAAAAATTCGATTTTATCTTAATGGATATTCATTTACCAGAAATGAATGGCTTTGAAGTAACAAGATTAATTAAAACAACAATTAATTTAAATAATAATACTCCTATTTTAGCTCTCACAGCCGATACAATGTTAACCGCTCAAAACTATGAAGTCAATTATTTTAATGGTTTTTTATGGAAACCATTTGAAATTGATAGATTAAGAGAAACATTAGGAAATATTTCGTTATAATTTTACTTTACATTTAAATCACTTAAATGCAAACGAAGCGCCCTTACTGAAATACTTATTTCCCAAAAAGACAAACCAAGAGAAACTAATAAGCAAAAAAGTGATAATCCAAAAAGATAAATGCCAGTTAATGAATGACCTAAAAAAAGAAGAAGCATTGCAAAAACAGATAGAAACAAGCATAATACACCAGACAATTGCATATAACGAATCAAAGTTAATCGAAGATTTAGGTTTTTAATTTCAAGCAATGTTGTTTTGTTTTCTTCCTCATCGTATGTTTTCTTTAAACTTCTAATAATTTGTGCAATTGTTAAAAAACGATTTGTATAAGCTAATAAAATTAAAGAAGTAGCAGAAAAAAGAAGAGCAGGAGTTTCAATAGATAAATTCATCTTATAGTTTTTGAATGGTACAAAGTTATAAACTTTTAAGCCTTATTTAATCTTTTTTAATTCATATAACCAGTTTGTTTCATTATTTGGTTCTTCAACTTTTATTGCGCCTAACTTTAAAACAGCTTTTTGAGACCTAAAATTTGTTGCACCTACATGAAAATAAATACTATTTACAAATTGAAAAGCATAATCAATCATCAATTTTTTTAGATTACTATTATAATTTGTTCCCCAATAATCCCTTGAAATAAAAGTAAACCCAATAGAGATGTTATTATATTTTGAATCTAAATCGTAATAACGAGATGAACCAATTATTCTTTCTGTAGCAGTATCAATTACAGCAAAAGCACTATTAGATGCCAATGCTTTTTCAAAAAAAACTTTAAAGACATCTTTTTTGTATCGATCATTATTCGGGTGTTGTTCCCAAATAAGTTTGTCTGAAGCTATACTAAAAAGAGCATTAAAATCGCTCTCTTTTAAAGGCCTGATTGTAATTAATTCGTTAGAAAGAACTGGTTGTAAATTCATTTATAATTGAATATTATATTTGTAGATTCTACTATTTCCATTTTCTGTTTTGGTAATCTCTTCTTCAAATTCTTCAATTGTATTAAATAGCACATTAGATGATTTAATGTTTTTCTTACTAGTAAAATAGAGCATTTTGTTTTGAGAATCATAAAACGGACAATAATCTAATGCTGGAGAATTAATTTCATTACCTAGATTTTTTGCTTTTTCCCAATTTCCTGATTCATTTCTATAACTAATATATAAATCACCACTACCAAAACCATCATCTCTTTTATAACAAGAATAGATTAAGAAATCTTCATTAGGAGAAATAAAAGCATTAAATTCATATCCATCACTATTTACGTTAGTGCCTAAGTTTTCTGGTTCAGAATAAGTATTATCTTGCCATTTACTAACAAAAATATCTTCTTTTCCAATAGTTTTTGAGTTTTCAACAGTAAAATATAAGTTTTTATTTATCGATACAGAAGGATAAAATTCGTCTTTTTCAGAATTAATAGGAGCTCCAATGTTAATAGCTTTTGACCAATTATCTTTTATGCTTTTTCGTTCAACATACCAAATATCATAATCCTTACTTTTCGAAATAGAGTCATGTAAAGGCCTGTTTGACGAAAAATATAAACGCAAGCCATCGTCAGACAAAAAAGGTTCAATATCTCTATGAGCACTAGAAAATGAAACTAATTTTGGTTTGCTCCATTTTTTATTCTTCTTCGTTACAAATGCAATTTTCGAAACTTGTTCATCATTACTTTGAATAGTAAAATAAACCTCATTGTGATTTTTAGAAATAGAAATATCTCTTACATTTTGATATTTTGATAAAAAATCAAAAGCATTAGTAGGTTTTACTTCATTTTGAGAAGAAACAAATAAACTATTTAGCGTTATAATACTGATGAATAATAATTGTTTATACATTATTTGTATTTTAGTTTTTATATGGAAATTCTAATAAAAATGCAGAGTATAAGCTATTATGTAATATAGTTGCATGATTTTCTTTTGGAAAAAACTGAAAGTCAATGCTGATGCTTTTTGGAAATTTCTTTAATTCTTCAGCTAATGTTTTAGCATCTTTAATCATTATTTTGTGTTCTTCACCAACAGCCACATAAACATAAACTTTTTCTTTTATGTTTTTCAAATATGTAGACGCTTCTTTTAATAAGGATTGATCATCCCACCATAAACTCGGACTTGTGATGATGTAGTTCGTAAATAATTCTGGTTTTTTAAACAAAATTTCAGTAGCTAATAGTCCTCCAAGGGATTGACCAATAAGATATTTTTTAGTTGAAACCTTATAGTTCGTATCAATATAGGGTTGCACTTCTTTCTCAATAAAAGCGATAAATTTTTCTGAACCACCAGTTGTAGGAAAATCTTTTTTTAAGTCTTTAATTTCTGTAGGAAATGTAAAATCATGTTTTCTATCAATATTTGAAATACCTACAACAATTGTTTTGGGCATGTGCATTTGTAAATTGAAAAACTGAACTAACCCACAAACATGAATAAAATCTTCGTGAGAAGAACCATCTAAAAGATAAATAACAGGATATGGTATTGAATCATTTTTTTCATATCCTTCGGGTAAAAAAACATTTAATATTCTGTCTTGAGAAAGTATTTTTGAATTAAGAGAAATGCGTTCTCCTATTGAAAAGGATTCTTTTGTTTGACTAAATAATGATATTGTAAATAGAAAAAGTGATGTAATAAAAATTGTCTTTCTTTTCATTTTAAACTTCATAATGTTCATTTCAAATATAATAAATTATTTGAGTAGGAAATGTAACGATTTGTAAGAATTTCATACTAATTATGAAAAGATTAACAATTGTGAGAAACGTAATTTTATTATTTGTTCTTTTACTTCATGGTGTAACTATCATGTTCGCTCAACAAAAAGAAGAGATAAAAGAAAAAGAGGTTGATTTAAAAGAAGTCATCCTCGTAAAAAAGAAAAAAGCCATTGAGCAAAAACCAGACAGAACAATTTTTGATTTCGAATCGCAAGCTCATTTAAACTCGGGTTCTGTGTTAGAAGGATTAAAAAAGTTACCAGGATTAATCGTTTCAGATGTAGCAGGAATGATGTATCAAGGAAAACAATTAGACGTTTTTTTAGATGGGAGACCTTTAAATATTTCTTCTAACGATTTAAATGCTTTTTTAGAAGGAATGCCTGCAAATAGTATTGAAAAAGTAGAAGTAATAACTCAACCTGGAGCCGAATTTCCTGCAACTTCTGGAGGTGCAATTATAAATATTGTTACAAGTAGAAAAGCTAAAAGTTATTTGAGTGCAACTTATTCTTCTGGAGCTAATTTTACAAATTATAACAAGTTTAGAACCCGATTTAACAATAGTTTACTGTTGAGTTCAAAAAACAAATACTTTGGATGGCAATTAAACATAGGGCAAAATTATAGAGAAAGTGCACTTTGGTCTACTATTACGAATAGAACAAATAATGAAAATATTATATTGTCTGACACAGAAGCAGATAGAATAGGAAGAAGTACTTTTGCTAAATCGGCAATGACTATCGATTTTAAAATGGACAGATTATTACTTAACTACGATGTAAATTATAATAATAATGATTCTTATGTATTAGGCTCTGGTTTAGGTTTTCAAACAAATGATTTTAGTAAGAATAAAAATATTCGTCAAGATGCAGTAGCTACTTATCAAAAAAGATTTGATGCCATTGATAAAAAACTAGATTTTAAATTTAATTTTATAAGAAATGAAAATGATTTTAATCTAGATTCAAGATTGATGAATACAAATGTGTTGGGAAATTCATCATTGCAAGATTATTTTAATTTTAAAGCTGATTATTCAGAAGAAATTAAATTATTAGATGAAGGGAAAATAAGCATTGGTACTTTGTATGATAATTTATTGTTTGAAACAAAGCAAGCAGGAATAACCAATTTAAATTATACAAGAAGAACAGCAGCTACCTATTTAGAACTACAATCATCCTATAAAAATTTCGACTTTATTCTTGGTGGAAGAGCAGAAGATTATGCAATAAAAGGGAAAACAGATACAAATGATTTGACACCTTTTAATCAATTTCGCTTCTTTCCAAATGTAAGCGTTCAGTATAACTTTGCACCGCAAATTTATTTTAATTTAAACTATAATAAAAAAATAAGATTACCCAGTACTTCTTCTTTAAATCCAAATAATACTAATTATCAAAACCCAAACATTAATTATTCAGGAAACCCACAATTACAACCCACAATTTTTGATAATTATGAAGTAAAAATTAGCGCATTCGATTACGCTTTTATTGGTTACAGCATTAGTAGAGCAAAAAATCAGGTAATAAATAGAGTTTTAGAAAATGGAAATGTAGTTTCAAATACTTCTATAAATGTTCCAGAATTAAAAATACATAATATAAATATAGGTTTACCAATCCCTTATATGTTGTTTACGAAAGGACTAAAAGAAACGATGAAGTTTGATTTTAATCCAGATAAAATTAATTTTTTATATGCGTATGCAGGGTATCAAATGCACCAAATACCAAATTTGAATACAAAAGGCTTTTGGATTATTAATTTGATGTCCCAAATAGTCTTACCAAAAGACGTAAAATTTATTACAAATTACAATTATAGTACAACAGGAGGAAATTACTATTATTTTGTAGCAGAAGAATCTTTTAGTCATAGTTTAGATATTACATTTTCTAAGAAATTCTTAAATGATAAGTTGTCAGTTTCGTTGAATTTTGATGATATATTGAATACAAATAAACAAGGATTTGGTTCTTCAGGAACAGATTTATTACTCCAGAGTAAATCAGATACAAGAAGATTTGGATTTACACTGAATTATAAAATCCCAACTAAGAATAAACTAGCAAAAGAAGATCCAAATCTGTTGAATAAAAACAAGAAAGAAGATAGTGATACTATTCTAAATTAACATAAAAAAGAATCGTTTAGAATTTCTTCTAAACGACTCTTCTCATGTTTGTTTATTTGTGTGTTGTTTGTATTTACTGTTTGTTAGTATTTAGCATTAATTGCTGCTTTATCACCTGTAGATAAATAAGAACGTTGTGAAGTCCAAGTTGAACCATCTTTCTTTGTCATTGCAGGAATACTAGTGTTGTATACTACCGAACTACTTGCTCTTGCCCCATATAACATAATGGAATTAAAATCAAACGTACCATTAGATGTACAACCTGAACATTTATCATATTGTGAACGCCAATTAGGTCTAATATTTGAATAATTTACAGTGATATAAGTGTCTCTATCAGGTCTTTTTTGCTCATGAATTAAACCAACAGCATGACCTATTTCGTGAATAACACTTCCTGTACTAAAAGAAGCAGGGTCTACACTAATGATTTGTTGTCCGCCTCTTCTTCCAATACTTGTACTATAAGCAGATCCACTGTTGTTTTGTTGTACTAAGATATAATCTCCAGAAGTTCCTGTAATTTCAACAAAAGTAAATCCTAATTCGTTTGTCCACGTGTTTTTCGCAGAAACCCATTTGCTTTTTAAACTTGAAGAAACACCACTAGCATATTTCCATCTTACAGTTCTGTTTGGCCATGTTCCACCACCATATACTCCTTTTTCAGTAGCTGTTTCATTTGGTAATAAAAAATCACTTCTTTCTAATACAACATCACCATCATAAAGATATTTATCATCTTCAATTTCTAGTAATTGAACCAGATTTCCTCTATAAACAGCATCAATCACATTCCCAGTGGATTTTGCATTATAGATTTCATCTGTAAAATCATTGTTATCATTTAATGAGTTATTATTAACTTCATTTTTTTCACACGCTGTGAAACCTAAAGCGAAAATTACAAGTAGTGCTAATTTTCTTAAATTCATTTTTTTCATAATAAATAGTTATTTGTTTGATGCTGTAAAAATATAATTTAAAAACAATACTCATTTACAGAAAAACCTCATTTTATGTTAAATTATCTAAAATAGTGTAATTAAATAATGTTTTATAGTATATTTTTTTATTTAATTTATTTTTTTAGATTATTTTTCTATTATGAATATATATGATTTTATAACGTTGTTTTATAAAAAAAACCTGCAAATGAAAATTTGCAGGTTTTCTCTATTTTCTTTGTACTATCTTCTTATTTCAAGGTTTCGAAATTACGTTTTACAAATGATGTTAATTCTTCACCTTTTAATAAACCTTGTGAAAGCTTAGCAAGATCTAAAGCTTGTTTTATTAAACTTGCTTTTGCATCTTCGGCTTCAGTATTTAAAATTGAAGTAGCTAATTCAGAGTTTGTGTTTACAACTAAGTTGTACATTTCAGGTAAGTTACCCATTCCAAACATTCCACCACCACCAGATTGACTCATTTCTTTCATTCGTCTCATGAATTCTGGTTGCGTAATCATAAATGGAGCTGATTTGCTATCCATTGCCTCTAATTGTACAGTGTATGTTTCTTTAGGAACAATCGTTTCTAAAACACCTTTAAGTTTTTCTTTTTCCTCATCAGAAAGTTTTGAAATTTGTGTTTCTTCTTTCGATATTAATTTGTCTATATGATCTGCATCTACACGAGCAAAAGTTAAATTCTCATTATCCGATTCTAATTTTTGAATTAAATGAGAAACAATAGGAGAGTCTAACAATAATACTTCATATCCTTTTTCTTTTGCAATATCAATGTAACTATGTTGTGCATCTTTGTTTGAAGCATAAAGGACAACTAATTTTCCATCTTTATCTGTTTGATTTGTAGCTAACGCTTCTTTTAATTCAGCTAAAGTGTAATATTTACCTTCCGTAGTTGGATATAATACAAAATCTCCAGCTTTTTCATAAAACTTAGCTTCAGAAAGCATTCCATATTCTAATACAATCTTAATATCATTCCATTTTTTTTCAAAATCTTCACGACTTTCATTAAATAATGATTTTAATTTATCAGAAACCTTACGTGTAATGTAGTTAGAAATTTTCTTTACATTTCCATCAGCTTGTAAGTAAGAACGAGATACATTTAAAGGAATATCTGGAGAATCAATAACACCTTTTAACATGGTTAAAAATTCAGGAACAATACCTTCTACATTATCTGTTACAAAAACTTGATTTTGATAAAGTTGTATTTTGTCTTTTTGAATTTGTAAATCAGAAGCTAATTTTGGGAAATATAAAATACCTGTTAAGTTAAATGGGTAATCTACATTTAAATGAATATTAAATAAAGGCTCTTCAAATTGCATTGGATACAATTCACGATAGAAACTTTTGTAATCCTCTTCTTTTAAATCTGCTGGTTGCTTTGTCCAAGCCGGATTTGGATTATTAATAATATTGTCTACTTCTTTATATTCGGTTTTGTAGTCATCACCTGCATCTTCTGGCTTTGGTAGCGCTTCTTGTTTTGTTCCAAACTTAATTGGAATTGGCATAAACTTATTATACTTAGATAATAAACCATTTATTTTACTTTCTTCAAGGAAATCTAAAGAATCCTCAGCAATATGTAAAACAATTTCCGTACCTCTTTCTGTTTTATCATGAGGAACTAAAGTAAACTCAGGACTTCCATCACATGTCCAATGAGCAGCTGGTTCATCTTTGAAAGATTTAGTAATAATTTCAACTTTTGAAGCTACCATAAAAGCAGAATAAAAGCCTAAACCAAAATGACCAATTACTCCAGAATCTTTTGCAGAATCTTTATATTTTTCTAAAAACTCTTCCGCTCCAGAAAAAGCAATTTGATTAATATATTTTTCTACTTCATCACTAGTCATTCCTAATCCTTGATCAATGATATGAAGTTTTTTACCTTCTTTATCAATCTTTATTTCAATTTTAGGATTACCATATTCTACTGATGCTTCACCTATGCTTGTTAAATGTTTTAGTTTTAAGGTAGCATCTGTTGCGTTTGAGATTAACTCACGAAGGAAAATTTCGTGATCGCTGTATAAAAACTTTTTAATTAAAGGAAAGATGTTTTCTACTGATACATTAATTTTTCCACTTGACATATTTTAAAACTATTTTTTTGGTTATACATTTTTTTACTTAATGTCAAAACAAGTACCAATGTTTCAAAACTGACAAATTGACGTTTTTTATTCACCTTTAAATTATATAAAAGATTCACAATATTATGAAATAAAGTAATTGCAAAATCCAGTAACTTTGTAAAATAAAATAAAAACGATATGAAAAAAAGTATAATCTTATTATTTCTAAGCTTCGTAATTTTTGGTTGTAAATCAAAATCAGTTCCAGTCACGGGAACAAAACTAGACATGAAAAAAGAAGTAGCATTAAAAGGAAATTGGGTAATAACATCTGTTACATATCCAAGCTCAGAATACATTAAAGTAACTTCGTTTAATATTGAAGATTCTCAGTGTTTTGTTGGAAGCGAATGGAATTTTATTTCTAATAATAATAAAGGAGAAATGAAATTGACAAAAAATGGATGTAGTGGATATAGTAGTCCAATTACATGGTATATAAATAAAGAAGGAAAACTTGTCATGAAATTTTTAGAAGGCGCAAAAGCTAAAAATGTGAACCAAGGATATGTGTTAACAGTAAACAATATAACAGAAACATCTTTCGAATTGGTAGATTATGTTAATGTTGGAGGAAATAGCACAAAAGTAGTGTATCAATTTGTAAGAAATAATTAAGACTTAATAATATGAAAAAGATAATTTCAGGTTTAATGGTTATGTCCTTTTTTCTAATGATAACCTTAAGTAGTTGTAAAGCAGTAAAAAATACTAATAAAACACAAAGAGGAGCAGCTATCGGAGCTGTTGGAGGAGCATTAATTGGAGGAATTTTAGGAAATAATATAGGCAAAGGTGGTAATGGAGCATTAGGAGCAGTTATCGGTGGAGTTGTTGGTGGAGTTGCTGGTGGAGCCATTGGAAATAAAATGGATAAACAAGCAAGGCAGATTGAAGAAGCATTGCCAGGTGCTGAAGTAGAAAGAGTAGGAGAAGGAATTCACTTAGTTTTAGGTGAAAACTCAGTTAATTTTGAGTTTAGTAAAGCAACTTTAACAGCTAAAGCTAAACAAAATTTAGATAAGCTAGTTCCAGTATTTAACGATTATCCAGATACAGATATTAAAATATATGGATATACTGATAGCAAAGGAGCAGATGAGTTTAATTTAAATTTATCAAATCAAAGAGCAGCAGCAGTAAAGTCATATTTAGTAGGAAAAGGGCTTGTATCAGGTCGCTTTGTTACAGTTGGAATGGGAGAAGCAGATCCAATAGCTGATAATGAAACAGATGCAGGAAGAAGTAAAAACAGACGCGTTGAATTTGCAATTGTAGCAAATGAAAAAATGATTGAAGACGCTCAAAAAGAAGCAGGAAAATAAAAATGTATTTTCTGTATAGAAAAAGGCTGTATAGTATACAGTCTTTTTTTTAACGTTTAATAACCAAATAGTATCTATTTGGTTTAATTTTTTTAATCTAGAATAATGCTTATAGTTTCTAATATAAATTTCTCATACGATAAAACAATTACGGTAAAAGAAATAAATTTCACTTTGAATAAAGGTGAAAATTTAGCGTTAATAGGAGAGAGTGGTTGTGGAAAAAGTACACTTTTAAAGCTAATATATGGATTGTATGATTTAGATAAAGGAGAAATTCAATGGAATAATAATCAAGTTTTAGGACCAAAACACCATCTTGTTCCAGGAATGCCGTATATGAAATACTTGGCACAAGATTTTGATTTAATGCCTTATATAACGGTTACTGAAAATGTAGGGAAATATTTGTCTAACTTTTTTCCAGAAGAAAAAAAACAGAGAATACAAGAACTATTAGAAGTTGTTGAAATGACAGAATTTGCAAATGTGAAAGCTAATTTTCTAAGTGGTGGACAAATGCAACGTGTAGCAATAGCAAAAGTTTTAGCAAAAGAACCAGAACTTTTATTGCTAGATGAACCCTTTAGTCATATAGACAATTTTAGAAAAAATAGTTTAAGAAGAAGAATGTTTAGGTATTTAAAGGCAAAAAATATTACATGTATCGTTGCAACACATGACGTTCAGGATGTATTATCATTTAGTGATGAGGTAATAGTAATGAAAAATGGTCAAATTCTAGAAAAAGGAAAAACAAATTCAATATACAATAATCCAAATTCTTTTTATGTTGCTTCTTTATTTGGAGAAGTCAATCAGATTCAAATAGAAAATAAAGTGCATTTTTTGTATCCTTATCAATTAGAAGTTGTCTTTGATAACGAAGATTTTAAAGTTGAAGTTAGACAGTCTTATTTTAGAGGAAGTCACTATTTAATAGAAGCCAGCTTTAATAATCAAATTATCTTTTTTGAAAGTAAGCATGCTATACAATCACGAAATAAGGTTGGTATAAAAATAAAGAAAGACCTGTAATAACAGGTCTTTCTTATATAAAAAATTAGTTCTTTAAATGTTTTTCCAAGAATTGATCTTGTTCCCATAATAGATGAAGAATGTTTTCTTCTGCTACATAACCATGACTTTCTTTTGGTAAAAGTACCATTCTTACAGGAGCACCTAATCCTTTTAAAGCTTGGAAATAGCGTTCTGTTTGTAATGTAAATGTACCAGGGTTATTATCAGCTTCTCCATGAACTAATAATAATGGCGTTTTCATTTTTGAAGCATTCATAAATGGAGACATTGTATTATAAATTTCAGGAACATCCCAATAATTTCTTTGTTCACTTTGGAATCCAAAAGGAGTTAAAGTTCTATTGTAAGCACCACTTCTTGCAATTCCACAAGCAAATAAATTAGAATGTGTTAGTAAATTAGCAGTCATAAACGCTCCATAAGAGTGACCACCTACACCAACTTTACTTCTATTAATATAGCCTAAATTATCAACAGCATCAATTGCTGCTTTAGCATTATCAACTAATTGAGGAATAAAAGTATCATTTGGTTCCGTAGTACCTTCACCAATAATAGGGAATGAAGCATCATCTAAAACAGCATAACCTCTTGTAACCCAATAAACGAATGAACCATAATAAGGGAAAGTAAATTCATTTGGGTTTTGAGTAGTTTGGCCAGCACTATTTTTGTCTTTGAATTCTCTAGGATATGCCCAAATTAATAAAGGTAATTTTTTATCTTTTTTCACTCTATCATAACCAACAGGTAAATATAAAGTTCCAGACAAAGTAACACCATCACTTCTTTTATAGGTAATTACTTCTTTGTAAACATTGTTTAAATTTTCAAATGGATTTTCAAATGAAGTTATTGCAGTTAATTTTTTAGTTTTTAAATTTCTAAAATAATAGTTAGGATATTCATTTTTAGATTGAATCATAACTAAAACCTCTCCTTTTTTCAAGTCTTCGATAGACAATAAATCTTCTTTTTTATTTTCTAATTTAGACTCATATAAACGTTTTGTTTTTAAAGTTTTAATGTCTAATTCATCAATGAAAGGAAATTGACCTTCTTTTGTAAAACCATCACCTAATAAGTACATTTTACCCTTTTCAATAGCTAAAACATAACTTCCTAAGTCGTTTTTCTTCATTTCAAAATTCCCTGGATCATTATATTGATCTTGATAGTTTCTATCCCAAATTATTTTAGGATTAGCGCCTTCTACTGATGGATCTATTAGATACGTTTTCATGTTTCGAGTATCATACCATCTGTCCATTAAAATGGCAGTTGTTGCATTTCCCCAACGAATACCAGCAAAACGTTGTTTTGTTTTTACTAATGATTTTGGTGATGAATTAAAAGGTGCTTCCCATAAAAAAACTTCATCTCTAAACGGAACTTCATTTGCTTGATCTCCACCATCTAACGCTTCTACAAAATATAATGTAGCAGGTGCATCATTTCTCCAAGACATATTTCTTTTACCAGTTCTTGTAGACATAAACCCTTTTGGCATTATCTCGTTTAATGGAACCTCATTGACTTTTTTAACCTCTTTTCCAGTAGCATCATATATAATAGTTGATTGTGGAAAACGATTTAATGGCACAATATATGAAAACGGTTTTTCAAGAGTTGTAATCATAACATAATTACCATCTGGAGAAAAAGTTTCGCCTGCATATATAGCAGCTTCTTTGAATATTTTTTTACTTCCGCTTAGGGTAACAGTATAAAGCTCTGACGTTACTAAAGATTCAAAATTAGCTTCATCAGTTTTGTTTTTTAATAGATCTTGATAGGTTCTATTTTGAGAAACTTTTCCTTCGCTTTCAGAAACAGTTGGTCCAGTAGGAATGTCTTTTTTATCATCAATTAATGGAGCTCTTTTGCTAGGTAATGTTTTAATCAATAATGACTGACTATCTTTAAACCAGCTAACAGGATTGCCTAAATTTGCATTTAAGTTATCATCAGTTAATTTAGTAGCTTTTGCAGTTGCTAACTCTAAATACCATAACTCAACACCAGATTTTGTAGTATTTGTAAATGAAATATACTGTTCATTTGGAGACCATGAAATATTACTTATTTTAGGGTTTTTGGGTAATCCAGCAACTTGAATCTCATTTTTAGCGTTAATTTTTCTAACCTTTAAGTTATTTAAATACGTTACAGTACTAGAAATATTAGTGATAGGATTAATACGTAAACCACCTAAACGCATTTCTTCCTGATTTAAATCATCAAGGTTTTTGTAAGTATTTCTATAGCTTAAGAGCATGTATTCCTTTTTGGTATCCATAGAAACACTAGGAGCTCTTTCATAATCAGCTAAATCTAAAATTTCTTTAGGAGGTTTTTGGTAATCTAAATTTTCCTGAGCATGTAAACCAATACTCAAAAAAAATAATGCCAGACAAGTAAAAATTTTTTTCATTTTTGGACGTAATAAATTATTTGGTTACCAAAAATATAGAATTAATAAATTTAAATTCTGTAAATTTTGTTAAAATGTAATCTAAAAATGTTTAATTTTGAGAGTAATGAAAATAAAAGACATTGTAGAGGAACAAAATTGATAAATTATTAAATTTGCCTCCCTTAAAATATAAATAAGAAAAAATGTATCATTCAAAAATAAAAGGATTAGGATATTATGTTCCAGAGAATGTAGTTACAAATGAAGACTTGTCTAAAGTAATGGAAACTAATGATGAATGGATTCAGGAACGAACAGGAATTCAAGAAAGAAGACATGTTATTCGTGGAGAAGATACCACAACTTCAATGGGTGTTAAAGCCGCAAAAGTTGCAATTGAACGTGCAGGAATAGCAAAAGAAGATATTGATTTCGTTATTTTTGCTACTTTGAGTCCAGATTATTATTTCCCAGGACCAGGGGTTTTAGTACAACGCGATTTAGGATTAAAAACTGTAGGAGCACTAGATGTTCGAAATCAATGCTCAGGATTTGTTTATGCTATTTCAATTGCAGATCAATATATTAAAACAGGAATGTATAAAAATGTTTTAGTTATTGGATCTGAATTACATTCTACAGGATTAGATATGACAACTCGTGGAAGAGGGGTTTCTGTAATTTTTGGAGACGGAGCAGGAGCCGCTATTTTAAGTAGAGAAGAAGATTTATCAAAAGGAATCTTGTCAACACATTTACATTCTGAAGGGCAACACGCAGAAGAACTATCATTAATTGCACCAGGAATGGGGAAACGTTGGGTTACTGATATTATTGCAGATAATGATCCAAATGACGAAAGCTATTACCCTTATATGAATGGACAATTTGTATTTAAAAACGCAGTAGTTCGTTTTAGTGAGGTTATAAATGAAGGTTTACAAGCTAATAATTTACAGATTTCAGATATTAATATGCTAGTTCCTCATCAGGCTAATTTAAGAATCTCTCAGTTTATTCAACAAAAGTTTAAATTGAATGACGATCAAGTATATAATAATATTCAAAAATATGGAAATACAACTGCTGCTTCCATTCCTATTGCTTTAACTGAAGCTTGGGAAAAAGGAAAAATAAAAGAAGGAGATTTAGTAGTTTTAGCTGCTTTTGGTAGTGGATTTACTTGGGGAAGTGTTATTATTCGTTGGTAATATATGATAAATAAAAATAAAAACGGAACTGTTTTGTCAAATGCGATAAAGCAGTTTCTTTTTGGAGTAAGTTGTTGTCTTTGTTTTTTTTCAATGAGCTGCAAGAACGAGAATCAAAAAGAAGAAATAGAGGTAATTGAAGTAGAGAAAGATACTATTGAAGTAGTAAATACTAAACAAGTTGAAGAAGTTGAAAAAGTAGAAGAAGATTTTTTACACTTCTTAGAAAAATTTAGTAAGAATCATTTGTTTCAAGAAGAAAGAGTCAATTTTCCAATAACAATTCAATATTTAGATACAAATGGAGATTTTGAATTAGTTGAATTAGAAATTAAAAAAGAAGATTATTCTTATTTGAATTTCATGAAACCTGCTGAATATTTAGATTATAAACAGAATTTCGTAATTAATGATAATGAAGCAATCGTTGAAAATAGAGGAATTGGAAACGGAATAATGATTGATTATATCTTTAAAAAGGAAAATGGAATATGGAAACTAAAAACATGGATAGATCAATCAACATAAAAGAAAAGAGCGATTCAATATTTTGAATCGCTCTTTTGTTATTATAAAATTCCACCATTTTTTTGAGTTTCATTATTATCACGTGCTTTGCGTTGTAGTGCTTTGTTTTTTCCACCTCCAAAACGATAGTTGAAACCTAAATAAACCGTTTGACTTTCCCAATGAAAAGCACCAACTTGCTTATATGGTAAATCACCATCAAAACTAAACTTCATAGCCTTAAACATATCACTAAAACGAGCGCTAAACGTTCCTTTACCTTTTAATACAGTATAACTCGCTCCTACATCGGTTCTCCACATTGGTTTTCTTACAAATTGTAAGTTGATATCTTTTCCTCTATACATTCCAAAAAGTTGAAAACGCAAATCTTTTGTTGCTTTAAAACTATTGTTCACTCTAGCATTAAAAATAGTAGTATTAGCCTCTACAAAATCAGTAGCAACAACTCCTCTTATTTTCTTAAAATATGCATCAACTCCAAAATTAGCACTCCACCATTTTGTGAAATTTAAATTTCCTGAAACCTCTAAACCATAAGCATCATTATCCTTGAAATTATCATACGTTAATATGTTTTTGTTTGGATCAGTAGGATGCTCATAAATATACCTGTTAATTTCATCATATATTTTTCTGTAAAAAACACCAGAAGTAATTGAGCCAATTTTTGTTCTCTTTGTATAGTTCAATTCAAAAGAATTTGTAAACTGTGGATCTAAATCAGGATTCCCTTTTGAATCTATTGTAGGGGTTGTCCATTCTCTAATTGGACTTATTTGTTGAATACTTGCTCTGTCAACTCTTCTAGATACGCTAAAATTAAATGAGTTTTTATCATTTGGATTATAACTCACAAACCCTGATGGATAAATAGTAGTAAAACTATCTGAAAATTTTGAATTATTTCCATTTGCTTGTTTAAAATCGGCTTCAGCTTCAAATTTCTCTAATCTAACGCCAGCTTGTGCACTCCATTTTTCCCATTGTTTTCCATAAGTAGTATAAGCAGAATAAATACGTCTTTCATAATTAAAACTAGAATCATAATTATGATCAATTGCTAACAAATTATCAGTTCCTTCTAATCTTGTCTCTAATCCTACTTCAAGTTTTGTAGATTCGCTTAAAGGATTCACATAATCTATATTGATAATAAGATTGTCGTTTGTATTATCAACAGTGTTTAAAGAATAATCAGGAATTAAAGGATAATCATAAGAGGTTTTTTCTGGACTCTTGTTTTTATTATAATTTACTTCAAGTTCTATATTTTCTCCTTCTTTTTTAAAGTTGTGTTTATAATCAAAATTGTAAGCTTGTGAATTACTTTCATTGTTAGAATTGAAAAGTTGTAAAATATCAGCCGTAGCCATATTATCATAATCTACAGCCGTTTTTCCTGTTCCATTTCCATCAAAAAGATTTTGTGTAGTATAAAATGATATTGTATTGCTGTCATTGATAAAATAATCCATTCCTACTTTGAACAAGTGCGAAGTATTTTTGTTCTTGAATTGAAAATTTTGATTATTCTCATTATTAGTTTCAAAGCTATTAATGTATCCATCATTCGCATTTTTTCCATGATTAAAACCATAATTACCATAGAAATTTACTTTTCCGGTCTTATAATTTAAATCTAAAGAAGAATTTACTTTTGGTGTTTTTCCAAAGGTAACTCCATAGTTTACAGAACCATTAAAACCATCATTTGCATTTTTGTGCAATACAATATTGATAATTCCGCTCATTCCTTCAGGATTGTACTTTGCAGAAGGATTAGTAATCAATTCAATTTGTTTGATCGATGCAGAAGGAATTTGTTTTAATAATTGCTCAGGAGAAATGTTTGTAGGTTTTCCATCAATTAAAATTCTAACATTAGAATTTCCTCTCAAACTAATCTGATTGGTTTGTGGATCTACAGACACAGAAGGAATATTGTTCATGATTTCTCCAGCAGAAGCACCGGCACTTATCAAATCTTTACCTACATTGATTACCTTTCTGTCAATTTTTTGTTCCATTATAGAACGTTCTTTAACTAATTCCACACCTTCAAGTTGAGCTACATCTTCTACAATAGAAATAATACCAATATTTATTTTTTTATCATTAGTTAAGTCAATATCTTTAACGATAGTTTTGTAACCAATAAATTGAATTTCAACAGCATATTTTTTTGGTATAAGCTTCTCAATATTAAATTCTCCCGATTCAGAAGTAATGCCTCCTGTAATAATGTTTTCGTTTTCTTTAACAACAATAGTTACATAAGGAAGTGGTTCATTCGTTTTTTTGTCGACTACTTTTCCAGATATTGATCCAGAGTTTTGAGCAAATAAACTAATAACATTGCTCAAAAGAAGTACAAATACTAATTTTAATTTCATTTTAAAAACTGTTTAACGTTGATTGATTGATGATTTATTACAAGACATTTAATTTGTGTTTTTGTTACAAGGGTTTACTTTTTTGTGTTTTTTTTAACATTTTTACACCCTTTAAATTCTGAAATCTAAATTTTATTTCTAAATTCTAAATTATTACCTTTGCACCTTTAAAAATCAAAGAAAAATGACATTACAAGAAACACTAACAACACACATCCAGAAAGCCGTTCAATCCATATTCGATTTAACCATTGATAAAGTTGAATTTCAGTCTACTAGGAAAGATTTTGAAGGTGATATAACAATGGTTGTTTTTCCTTTGGTAAAAGCTTTAAAAGGTAACCCTGTTGAGATAGGAAATAAGATAGGAAATTACTTAGTTGAGAATGTAGAAGAAGTTGAAAAATTTAATGTAGTTGCAGGTTTTTTAAACATTGTAATTTCAGATGCTTTTTATGTAAACTTCTTCAATTCAATTAAAAATAATGATACGTTTGGTTTTGTAACACCAAAAGAAAGTGAAAAATCGGTAATGGTAGAATATTCTTCACCAAACACCAATAAACCTTTGCATTTAGGTCATATTCGTAATAATTTATTAGGATATTCAGTAGCCGAAATCATCAAAGCTTCAGGTAAAAAAGTATATAAAACCCAAATTATCAATGATAGAGGAATCCATATTTGTAAGTCAATGTTGGCTTGGCAAAAATATGGAGAAGGAAAAACTCCAGAATCTACGGGATTAAAAGGAGATAAATTTGTAGGGAATTTTTATGTTGAATTTGATAAGCAATATAAAACTGAAATAAAAGAATTAATAACTCAAGGAAAAACAGAAGAAGAAGCAAAAAAAGTAGCACCTTCAATTTTAGAAGCACAAGAAATGCTTCGTAAATGGGAAGCTGGTGATGAAGAAACAGTAATGCTTTGGAAAACAATGAACCAATGGGTATATGATGGTTTTGAACAAACTTATAAAAACTTAGGAGTTAGTTTTGATATTCCAAATTACTATGAAAGCAATACGTATCTTTTAGGAAAAGAAGTAGTACAACTAGGATTAGAAAAAGGAATTTTCGAAAAAGATCCAGATGGTTCTGTTTGGATTGATTTAACCGAAGACGGTTTAGACAGAAAGATTGTATTGCGTGCTGATGGAACTTCTGTGTATATGACACAAGATATTGGAACAGCTATACAACGTGTAAAAGATTATCCAGATGTAGGCGGAATGGTTTACACAGTTGGTAACGAACAAGATTATCACTTTAAAGTACTATTCTTAATCTTAAAAAAATTAGGATTTGATTGGGCTCAAAATTTATATCATTTAAGTTACGGAATGGTAGAATTACCTTCTGGAAAAATGAAATCACGTGAAGGAACAGTTGTAGATGCCGATGATTTAATGGAAGAAATGACAATAACTGCAAAAAAGATTTCAGAAGAATTGGGGAAATTAGACGGTTATACTAATGAAGAAAAAGCTTCTTTATATGAAATTATAGGTCTAGGCGCTTTAAAATACTATATGTTGAAAGTAGATCCTAAAAAGCAAATGCTATTTAATCCTGAAGAATCGGTAGATTTTAATGGAAATACAGGACCATTTATTCAATATACGTATGCTCGTATTCAGTCAATTTTAAGAAAATCTAATTTTGAATATGAACAAACAGTTCCAAGCACAATTGAGATACATGAAAAGGAAAAAGAATTAATAAAATTAGTGCAATTATTTCCAGATATTATTCAAAATGCAGCAGACAATCACAGTCCAGCACTAATAGCAAATTATACTTATGATTTGGTAAAAGAATTTAACTCGTTTTATCAAAACGTGCCTATTTTACCAGAACAAGATATGAATAAGAAAGTTTTTAGAGTACAATTATCTAAAACAGTAGGAAATACAATAAAGAACGCACTTCAATTACTGGGAATTCAAGTTCCAGAAAGAATGTAATTTTATACTAAACAAATTGAAATCAACGTCTTATTTTTTCAGGACATTTTTTGCTTTAATACTTGCTACGGCAGCCTTTCTTTTTTTTAAAGAAATGTTGCCAAAGAAGCTATTTCCAGAAAATAAAACAATTACAAAAAATGTTGTAGTTGATAGCTTACTATTAGATGCTATTTCTGAAGCTAATGATACAATAGCAAATACTAAAATCAAAGAAAATAAAAAAATACAACAGAAAAAGAAAGTTATTCTAAAAAAGAAAAACGGAGTTGCTTTCCCAACAGAAAAATATAATGATTTTAAAGGCAATCAATATTTAATCTCGTTTTATGAAAAATTATTTCAGTTAGAAAGCGAAAAGAAAGGAAATGTACGTATTGCTTATTACGGAGATTCTATGACCGATGGCGATATGATTGTTAAAGATTTTAGAACCTATCTTCAAGAAAAATTTGGTGGAAATGGAGTAGGTTTCGTTAGTATCACATCAGAATCAGCAAGTTCAAGAAGCTCATTAGTACATGAATTTTCATCTAATTGGAAATATCAATCCTATTTAAAAGGCAAAAAACCATCATATCCTTTTGGAGTAAACGGACATGTTTTTTATGCAAATGATACATTAAACGCACCTTGGGTTCGCTATAAAGCAAATAAAACACGTTTTGCAATGGAATTAAACAAACCAACCTTGTTTTATGGACAATCTGAAAACAAAGATGGAGAAGTGTTTTATATTTCAAACGGAGATACAATTACTAAAAAGTTATTACCCTCAAAAAGGTTAAATACAATGAAGTTGTCTGAAGGAAATATTTCATCTTTAAAAGTGTTTTTTAAAGACGCAGATAGCATTCCTATTTACGGATTTAATTTTGATGATGGAAAAGGAATTCATGTTGATAATTTTTCAAGTAGAGGAAACTCGGGATTACCATTGTCAATTTTTTCAAAAAACATGATGAATCAATTTCAAGAGCAATTAGGCTATGATTTGATTATTCTACATTATGGAACAAATGTTTTAAACTACGGTTCGTTAAATTATTCTTGGTATGAAAGAAAAATGGAACGAGTTGTTGCACATTTGAAAGAATGTTTTCCAGATGTAACAATACTAGTTGTATCAACAGCAGATAAATCCACAAAATATGGATTAGAAATGAAAACAGACTCAGCAGTAGTACCATTATCAACAGCGCAAAAACGCTATGCAATTGCTTCAGAATCAGGATTCGTTAATCTATATACTTTAATGGGTGGCGATGGAAGTATGGTGAAATGGGTTGAAGGAGAACCAGCAAAAGCAAATAAAGACTATACTCATTTTAATTTTAGAGGAGCAAATGAAGTAGCAAAATTGTTGTATAAACAAATTAATGAAGGATATACAACCTATAAAACATTGCGATTAAAAGGAAAAGTAATGCCAAAAGTAAAGATTAAGAAAGATAGTATTCATAAAATAAAAGACAGTTTAAATGCTCAATAAAGTTTCGTTATTTCTCCTTTTATTAGGGCAAACACTTTTTGCCCAAGTAATAGATTCAACCGATTTTGAAATAGATGAAGTTGTTATTGATACAATGGCTGTCGATTCTACAAATATTTCATTTTATAGAAACGAGATTGTAAATGCTGGTGTCATTAAAAACTTTTATGAAAAATTATTACAACTAGAACAAAAAAAGGATTGCAAACTAAGAATTGTACACATTGGAGATTCACACATTCAAGCTGATTTATTTTCAGGAAAAATGCGTAGCTTATTGCAAGAAAAATATGGAAATGGAGGATTAGGTTTCTCATTTCCTCATAATTTAGCCAAAACAAATGGGAGCTATGCTATTAAATACTCAGCAAATACTTCTTTTGAAAGCTATCGAAATATTTATCCCGACACAACACAACCTGTGGGATTAAGTGGAATAGCATTATATACTAAAAGTAATGATTTTGTTGTTCAAGTTTCGGTAAGAAATAAAGCATACAAATTCAATTCAGTAAAATTAGTAACACCAAACAATGAAAGAAGTTTCAATTTAGCAACAGCATCAAAAGATATTACTATTGAATCATCTACCCCAAAAACAATAACACATAAAATTAGATCAGGAGAAGCGCTTTCCATTATTGCAGATAAATACAAAGTTAGTGTTGCGGCAATAAAAAAAGCAAATGGATTACGTTCTAATACTATTCAGGCAGGAAAAACATTAAGAATTCCAACAAATGAAATGCAATTTAAGAATACCATTAAAACAGAATTCATTCCATTAACATTATTTGAAGATATTGCTTCCCAAAACTATTATAGTCAAGAACCTTTAGAATCTATTTTTCTGGTTCCAAACGAAAAGGCCTCATCACCTTTTGCATTAAACGGATTAGTTTTAGAAAATAATGATCCAGGAATAGTTTATAGTGCTATTGGTGTTAACGGAGCAAAAGCATCTGATTATAATAAATTCCCTATGTTTTATAATCAACTGAAAGCATTAGAAAGCGATTTAATTGTTATTTCATTAGGAACCAATGAAAGTTTTGATAAAAAAGAAACCGCAATTTATTTTGAGGAATTACAAGTAATGATTCAAAATATTAAAGCAAAAAATCCAGGAGTTGAAATTTTGTTAACGACTTCGCCACCTTCTTATTTTAAACGAAAATATCCTAATACAATTGTAGCAGATTATGCCAAGAAAGTGCTAGAAACAGCAGTTGAAAATAATATTGCAGTTTGGGATATGTTTCAAGCCTTAGGAGGATTATTTAGTGTAGATGAAAATTATAAAAAAGGACTAATGTCAAAAGACAAAGTACATTATTCAAAAGCAGGATATGAATTACAAGGAAAGCTATTTTTTGAAGCTTTAATGATGAATTACGAACAATTTAAAGCTGTAAAATAAAGTGAAAGCCTTATTTTTTATACAAACGTGGTTACAAAATATTATAGCAAATCTGAATACAGAAACAATTCAGAGCTGGTTTATTTTTAATCCTAAAGAACCATTATTGTTTAATAGTGGATTGTTTTTAGGATTCTTTTCAGTATTCTATTTTATTTATATATTAAGTAGAAAAACACATTATTTTAGAATTACTTATGTGGTTCTATTTTCATTATTTTTCTATTATAAATCTAGTGGAATATACTTTTGGTTGCTAATTTTCTCCTCAGTAGTAGACTATAGCTTATCACGATTAATTTATACAGAAACAGTTAAATTCTACAGGAAGTTTTATTTAATTTTAAGTTTGTTTATTAACCTAGGAATGTTAGTATATTTTAAATATACTCATTTTTTGGTAGCCAATTTTAATATGCTTTTTGAAGGCAATGTTACCTTTTCAGATATTATTTTACCAGTAGGAATATCATTTTATACTTTTCAAACTCTTAGTTATACAATAGACGTTTATCGAAAAGATTTAGAACCAACGAAAAGCTTTATGGATTTCTTGTTTTTCGTTTCTTTCTTTCCACAATTAGTAGCAGGACCAATTGTAAGAGCAAGCGATTTTATTCCTCAAATTTATCAAAAGTTAAACCTTACAAAAGAAGATTTTAATAAAGCCTTATACCTAATTATAGGTGGTTTGATAAAAAAAGCAGTAATTTCAGATTATATTTCATCAAACTTTGTTGATCGTGTTTTCGACGCTCCAAATTTTTATACAGCATTTGAAAACTTAATGGCTTCTTATGGCTATGCAATTCAAATTTATTGCGATTTTTCAGGATATTCCGATATGGCAATTGGTTTAGCTCTGTTAATGGGATTCACATTGCCACCAAACTTTAGAACCCCTTATAAATCCGCTTCAATTACAGAATTTTGGAGAAGATGGCATATATCATTATCGTCATGGTTACGTGATTATTTATATATTTCAATGGGAGGAAACCGTAAAGGTAAAATCCGAACCTATTTTAATTTATTTATGACTATGTTACTAGGTGGATTGTGGCATGGTGCAAATTGGAAGTTCGTTTTTTGGGGAGTTCTTCACGGATTAGCATTGGCATTTGAAAGATTCTTTGATTCAAGAATAAAATTACCTAAAAATGGAATTGTAAAAACAATTAAAATTTTGCTAACTTTTCATTTCGTAGTTTTTTGTTGGTTATTCTTTAGAGCAAAAGATTTTGAAACAGCTTTTCAAATAACCGAAAACATAGGAAAATTAACCTTTAATATTGAGCAATGGCAAACTATTATTTTAGGTTATAGTAATGTTTTTATTGTGTTAGCCTTTGGTTTTATATGGCATTTTTTACCAGAAAGAATTACAACGTTCAATGAAAAACTTTTTGGAAAATTACCATTTTGGATACAAGCCATTATATTAGGTTTTGTCTTTTGGATTGTTTTTGCAACAGCATCAGAAGGAGCACAACCTTTTATTTATTTTCAGTTTTAATACAACTTATTTGTAGCTTTTACTACAAAATAATAACTATGTATGTTATAATTTACGACACGCTTAAGTAACCCTGTTAAACGACCAATATAACGATTAGAAAACAAAAATAAGATTAAGAAATTACACCCGATTTTTACCAAATTATAATATTCGGGCAATTATCAGAATCGTTTGATGAAGTGAAAACTGATAAAAATGATTTTCCTTGCTTTATTTTAGATCAAGAAAAAAAATCATTTTCTTTTACAGTAAAATGAAATTACAATAGGCATTCGTGCGTTTTTATTTGATTTTAGTTTCGTTCGAGTTTTGTTAGGGTTTTGTTCGGGTTTTGTTCGGGGTTGTGGTACCCCTTTTTCGAAGCATGTTTGAACAAAACCATATTGAAACTAGAAGAACAGCAGAGAAAACAGTTTCGTTTTTAATAATGAGGAAAAAATACTGATAGGTGATGGTTTTAGATTTTCTGTGTTTCTCTTGTAAAATATCCATTATTGTAATCTACTATGCAACGAAAAATAGTGTACAGTGTAGTATGACGCCTCCTAAAATCTACAGCAAATTAAAAACCTTTTAATTATTAGTAGGGATTATTTTATATATTTGAGAATATAAAAACAGGATACTTATCATATCTATACAACCATTTTAGTACGTATATGTATGACAGAGTTATATATATGAACTAGTTACCAGTAATTTTATAAAAACCTATGCAGATATTCAACTCTCCAAGATTACGTGAAAGAAAAGAAGGTTTCGACATGCTAAACGAATTACTAAAGGATAAAGTGAAATGCTATATTATACATTATTCTTGCGAATCTTTTATCACAAATCATGGAAGAACTCCACGCGTTACGTCTATTTGCATGCGTAATTTAAAGACGGCTCAAACAAAATCATTTTCAATTCATTTACAAGCTCAACTAAATGGATTAGATTTTAATAATCTCACTGATACTGAATATGATTCTCTTGAAAAAGTTATGTTAAATGAATTTTCTGCGTTTGTTAGATCATATCCTGCACATAGATGGATTCATTGGAACATGAGGGATTCAAATTATGGTTTTGAAGCAATAAATAATCGAATACGAATATTAAATGGGCAAACTTTTGAAATTGCAGATGATTTTAAATACGATTTTCCAATAATTCTTGGACATATTTATACTTATGGTTATGAAAAAAACCAACCGAAAGGAAGATTTTTAAATCTTGCCGAAAGAAATTTTATCACTACTCAAAATGCAATGACAGGTGCTGATGAGGCTGCTGCTTTTGATAATAAGGAATATTTAAAATTGCACATGTCAACCTTGAAAAAAGTTGACATCCTTGCAAGTATAATTCACAGAGTTGAAAATGATGAACTTAAAGTAAATATAAAACGTAAATATATTTATGGATTAACTTTACCTGGCTGTATTGCATTAATAAAAGAAACTCCTTGGTTATTAATATTAGCTGGGATTATTGGTTATTTAATTGGTGCTGCACTGGAACCAGTTGTTCAAAATATCTGTGGAACAGCATAAACAAATTAAAAACGAGTGCTAACAGCCGTTTGTGGCAATTGCTTGGTCGGGAATTTGTTACATCAGTTTGCACAAAGTGCTCGAGTCTCTGAAAATTCCATGAAGAGTTTTGTACTTGTAATCTTTTGTCATAAATTTATGCAACTGCAACAAGCGGCAACACGTTAGCATTCATTCAAAAAATAATCATAAAATATGACAATTGATTTTGAATACATAATAGATAATATAAAATATCAAGAATTTCCTGAGCTTATAAACTCTGAAATAGAATTAATATTGGATAATTCAGACGAGATTAATAAAGCCATACAGAAATTTGTTTATGATAACCTAAAACTTGATTTATCATTTAATATTAGTATGGGGCAAATTGCTAAACTTGGACTGATAGATTTAACAATTAACTTAGAATCAAAATATGATTTTCCTACTTCAAATGGAATAGAAACCTTGAAAACCAACAAACTCATAGATGATGAAAATGATAATTTAGATTTTGAAGAAATACTTAAAGAACAAGTTCAAAATGATAAGACCTTTTTAAAATTATTTTTATCTGTGAAAGGCTTTACCAAAATAAATTGGTTTAGAGAAAACAAAAATGAATTCTATGAATATATCAAAACCGGAATTTATAAACCTAAACAAGAAAATCAAACCGCAATATTTGAATTAAAAGATATATGTTTGACTAATTGTGAAAGTATTTGGTTTGGAAAATATTTCTATGTTTAAAAAACAAAATGTTAACAAAAGCTATAAACAATAAAGGTTTAGTGTTTAACTTAAAGTTTAGTTTATATTTACTAAGTTCGTCAAAATATTTTGATTTGACTTTTGAACAAAAAAAGATAAAAGCAAGCAAAATGTTTTGCCTCGTGCTAAATTAAAAGTATCTGATTTTCTATTCCCGGACTGTTAATAGCGAAAGCGTTATATGGCAATCTAAATAAGCACAATCCGACAAATGAGCTATCATATTCCAACCAAATAGTGACTTAAATTCACTGATTATGTGTTATTCGATATTGGAAGTTCCTGTCGAATACAGCTCAGAAAAACAAAGGGTTGTTCATGACGGTTGTATGAAATTGATATTCATATTGGGCGATGATATAAAACGATATACTTCTGAAAACAAATTTATCATTTAGCCCAGATCAATAGTTGTGAGACAAATTACAGAGCTGTTTACTATTCAGCCTGTCGATTATGTCCACTGTTTTGCAACTCGTTTTTATCCTTATGGGGTTGGAGTTGCCAATTTCATAAAAACACCGCTTAAAAATTTAGAAAACAAAGAAACACTAATCGCTGAACTTTCGGATAAACCACAGCCAATGAGTTGGAGCAAAAAATCATTCACGCAACCGACACGCTTGGAAAGGTAAAGTAACAAATGGAGGAACTGCATATTTTGGAAATATTGTTGAATGCGAAAATGCATTAATAATTATTTTAAGCGATAATCAAATTATAACAATCCCTGGACCGATTACTCGTTGGAGAGTATATCCAAGGTCAATGAATTATGAAAATCATTTACACGTTATTTTTGATGAATCAATTGATATTTATTCATTTAACCAAGATTACTTTTTAGACCAAGACGATAAATCTATTGGAATTCAATTTCGGAATGAAAAATCAAAGAGAACACTAAGAGGAAGTTATTTTGAAGATACGGACGAAAGTTTATATGACGGAACTGATGATTTACCATTCTAAAAAAACAGATGGTAATAATGGTAGCTGTTGTATAACCTTTCTAAAAAACTAACTTTTTAAAATAATTTATAAAAAATCACCTCGTTTAAAGTGATTTAAAAGAGTTTTTTTGAGTTAAATGTAATTTTATAAAAATAAGATAGTTTTAAAAAGGCTGTTTTTAACTCATAGTAATTGCGTTTTTTGAAAAGACAAAACATTACAAAAAAGTTTTTTTGTGTGGCTTAAATCAGCTATTTTTACTTTAATCATTTAAAATAATATTTAATATATACGAAGGTTTTTAGATAAACTGACGTTGCTCACAATATGAAAAAATTGCTTCAAATAGTACTTATCGGATTTTTATTATTGAGTTGTAACAACAAAAATAGAACTAAAACAAAAATTTTTGAGGAAACGGAAATGGAATTAAAAGATTACAGTGAAGAAGAACGAAAAAAAGAATTTGAATACCTGAAAGATAACGTGTTTAACGGACTTCAAAACCTAAATGACGGATTTGACTCAAAATCGATTTACTATTTCTCTGAATCTGACTTTGAAATCGTACTTGATCGAGTAGAAAAAAACGGAATCGCTATCTTCGGAATTGAACCTTGGCTAAATGGAGATTTTTATGATGTTTCGAATTTCGAAGATTATAAAACTCGTGCGAATGACCCAAAATGGTATAGAAAAGCGTTTTCGGAATTTAAAAATCGTGAAAAGAATTTAATGTATTCGGCTAGTTATCAAGTGCCTAAAAAATTGTTTACGGAATAAAAAACGGTGTACAACACTATGTATAATTAATAATTGGTTCTAGACTACTTACAAAAATCCTCACGGATTTTCTATTCGGTTTGTATTTGCTAAATTAGGTGCTTAAATACGGAACAAAATTATAGCCGAATCGTTGGTGGAAATATAAGAGAACCGAAAATCAAACAAATTCTAAAAATTTGAAATGAAAAATTTGTGCAGTTAAGTAATTGCGCATATATTTGCAGTCAAATAACTGCATAATGAAATTAAGACGAGATGTTTTCCAAGCCATTGCCGATCCAACTCGAAGAACAATCATTTCTTTGGTTGCACTACAAGCAATGACACCAACAGCAATTGCCGAAAATTTTGACTATTCAAGGCAAACGATTTCAAAGCACATTCAAATCCTTACCGAATGTGAAATTTTGGAGCAAAAACAAAAAGGACGAGAAATTTACTATCACTTAAACCCAAACGGAATGAAAGAAATAGCGGAATTTATCGAGCCTTTCAGAAAACTATGGGATGATCGATTTAACAAATTGGAATCGGTAATGAAAAACTATCAATCAAAGAAATAAAATATGGAACAAAAAACGAACGTCATAGCTGAAAACGGCAAACAGGAAATACTCATAACACGAACGTTTGATTTGCCAGTAGAACTTTTGTTTAAAGCATACACCGAACCAGAATTAATCGAGCAATGGATGGGAACAAAGGTGTTAAAATTTAACTTCCAAAAACACGGAAACTACCAGTTTTCAACTACCGACCAAAAAGGCAACGAAATCGGTTTTAATGGCACAATACACGACTTTAAAAGAAACCAAAGAATTATACGGACTTTTGAAATGGAAAGTATGCCTTTTGGCGTTCAACTAGAAATATATGAATTCGAGAAATTGACCGAAACCACAAGCAACCTAAAACAGCAAGTAATCTATCAATCTGTAAACCATAGAGACCAAAATCTAAAACTTCCATTCAAGCAAGGTATCAATTGGGCCCATAACAGATTGGAAGAAATATTTACCAAATCAAAATAATTACAAAATGACAAAAACAAATAAAATAATCTATTGGGCTTCAACAATTTTCCTTTCATTTGGAATGTTGGCAGGCGGAATACAGCAAATGTTTCAAATTGGTGGATACAATGAAATAGTTACCCAACTTGGTTATCCACTCTATTTGCTTTCAATTCTTGGAACTTGGAAAGTTTTAGGAGTATTTGCCATTTTAATTTCTAAAAGACCTTTGTTAAAAGAATGGGCTTACGCAGGGTTTTTCTTTGCAATGTCCGGAGCAACCATTTCACATATAGCAGTTAAGCAGCCAATAATAGAAGCCTTACCTTCCATTATATTGCTTTTGGTAACAGTTATCTCTTGGTATTTCAGGCCAAATAATCGAAAAATCATTGAACTACAAAAACAAAACTAAATATGGAAAAGGTTGACAGATATATAGATAAAATAAAGAGTTGGAAAGATGAAACCATTTTATTGAGAGCAATCTGCTTGGAATGTGGACTTGATGAAGATTTTAAATGGATGCACCCTTGCTATACTTTTCAAGGAAAAAACATAGTCCTCATTCACGGTTTTAAGAAATATTGTGCTTTACTTTTTCATAAAGGAGCATTACTAAAAGATACCGAAAACATTTTGGTTCAACAGACAGAGAATGTACAATCGGCTCGTCAAATACGGTTTACTGATAAAGTACAAATCAATGATCTAAAAACAGTTATCAAAGCTTATATTTTTGAAGCAATAGAAGTGGAAAAGACAGGTTTGGAAGTGAAAATGAAAAAGACTTCGGAATATGAAATATCCAGAGAACTTGAACAAGAATTTGAGAACGACTCTGATTTTAAAACTGCATTTTACAACCTGACACCAGGGAGACAAAGAGGTTATTTACTTCACTTTTCAGATGCAAAACAGTCCAAAACAAGAGTTTCTAGAATTGAAAAAGCGAGACCAAAAATTTTTGACGGAAAAGGACATAACGAACGATAAAAATACTACCGCCAACAGCCGTAACTGTTGTACAACCTAGGATTTTTAAATACAATTTAAAAACGTATAAAAAAGCTCCCTTATTTAATTTTAATTGGTTTTTAAGCGAGGTTTGTTTTTGTGTGTAGCTTAAATCAGCTATTTTTACTTTGATTATTTAAAATAAAATGTAATATGTACGAAGGTTTTTAGACAAACTGACATTGGCGGTAATTTTGCTGCCGAAACTTAAAAAACGAATACAATCTATAAAATAAATAAAAATGAATTTTAGAATATTAACGTGTTTTATATTATTATCATTTTCTTTAAAAATATTTTCTCAAGAAAATGCACCACATTTGAAAGGTAAAGTCAATATTTCAATCAAAGAAGGAACTTTTGAATGCGACTTAACATTAAGTAATATTCCTAGAATTCAAGATTATTTAATTCGTTTAAATTCAGGTATGAATTTATTACATATTAGAAGTAAAAAACCAGAAGATTTTGTACTTGTTTATGATAAATCAGATAAAGACTCAACTTCAACAGGAGAATCATTAGCTTATTATTTTCCTAATAATAATAGAAAAAGTAAATTTTTGCCAGAAGAATTACAATTTAGATATGTTGGTAAATTTCCTGTAGCAAATGATACAATTGAAAATTATTCAAGACAAGATTGGAAAGGAAATATTGCGTTTAATGGTATGTCAGTAAGGAGTGATGGAAGTCAAAGTGCTTGGTATCCTATTATATATGACGCAAAAAAAGATATTGCTTATGACAGAGTAGTTTATGATATTGAATTAAATTGCATTGATTGTTCTACAATTTACGCAAATGGAAATAAACCAGTAAGTTCCAATTCAGCACATCTAATTAGTAACGAACCGAAAGAAATAGCTTTGTATTGTGGAAAATATGATTTTGTAGATGATGGAAATATTGTTATTTTAAATCCTAAATTTCCTCAAGATAAGATTGACCAGTTTTCAAATCTTGTTTCTAGTTATAAAAAATATTACGAGCAAAAATTAAATATAAGATTTAATCAAACTCCTACTTTTATAAACACTACTCCTACTTCAATAAAAAATGCTTGGCTTTTTGTATCCTATCCTACAATTATGGGAATTGGTTGGGGAGAATATGGATTAGCAGGAATATTTGAAGAAAAATCTCAAAAATTTTACAAGCCAATGATAGCACATGAATTAGGTCATTATTATTTTGGAACTGTTAAGGTATTTAATTCAGAATTAGGCGATATGATGTCTGAAGGTTTTACAGAATATATGGCGTTAAAATTGACCGAAGAAATTCAAGGAGAAAAAGCATATCAAGATATATTAGTTACAAAGTATGAAAACTTAAAAGATTTTAAGCCTAATTCTTTTTCAATTGTTAAATCTATAACAGACATTGCTGATAGACAAACTTATGTTTATGATTATGCTCCAATAATTTTTATAGCTATTGAAAAAGAAATTGGTAAAAAGAAAATGTGGGAATGGTTGCGAAATATTTTAGAAACAAAAGTAGAGTTTACTAATTATGAATTTTTAGTTTCAACTTTAAAGAATACATTAAAGAATGATAAAAAAGTAGAATTGATTATTAATACATATTTTGATAATGTAAATTCAACTGAAAATGCAATAAAAAAAATAACCGAAAAATAAAAATAGCACAGAACACAAGTAACAGTTGCACAACCTTGGATTTTCAAAAACAATTTTAAAACGTATAAAAAAACACCCTTATTTAATTGGTTTTTAAGCGAGATTTGTTTTTGTGTGTAGCTTAAATCAGCTATTTTTACTTTGATTAATACATACGAAGGTTTTTAGACAAACTGACGTTATCACCAATTAGAAATATGACAAAAAACGAAATCCAGACATTTGCAAAAAATTATTCTGAAAAAGATTTTGACAGAATAAAATTTGACTGGAACGGAAAATACGGAGATGACTTTGAGGATAAAAATTATGATTTCAGAATGCAACTTTGTGAAATTATAAAAGAAGACTTCTCTTACTCTTCTGAAAAATTAATACTTGATTTGTACCTAGAATTATCAAAATGTGCAAAAGAAACATTTGGAGTATATAACAGCTTTCATTTATTTGCTAATGAATTATTAGAAAGAACAGGAATAAAATACTTTGATGAGTATATTGAAGGAGCTTCAAAAAGTATGGATACTGGACTTTCAAGTGGACATTTAGACTTGAGTAATAAAAGAATAAATGAAATATTAAGTCATATAAAATCTAAAATGGCTAATTCCAAAAATGAATCTGAAATTGGAAAATATGACTATATGCTAAAGCGATTTGAATGGTTGTCCGAAAAAGACAAAAAAGAAGCTTTTAAACCTAAAGAAAACTCAATCGGAATTGACTTAAATGGTAGATGGGAAGGAATTATAACATTAGGGAAAGAATATAAAGAGAATGAAGGGAAAGAAATTTTTTATGAATCTGAATTATCTCAATTAAACAATAAAATAAAAGGTTTATCCTTTGATATAAGTGGATTTGGAATAAATCCAGAACCTGCTGATATTAATGGAAAAATAGAAGGATTGAGAATTAGTTTTACAAAGCAATACCGAATCAGTCATAGTGTAACTAATACAGATAAAGCTAAAATTGATACTACTAGAAAAGGTCCTAAAATACAGTATGTTGGTTTTTTTAACAATTCAACGAATTCATTTAAAGGTAATTGGACAATTTCTGTAGCTAGAAAATTTTTAGGATTAATTCCACTAAACATAAAAACTACAGGAACTTGGAATATGAAAAGAAAATAACTGGTGCTAACACGTGTATAAAATATAGTAAGTAAGTGCTAAACTGAAAATTTACGCATTTCTATAAGCACCGCCAAATCGCAATTTGGCTAAGTACTAATCCGAAATGTAGTAACTTTAAATCACTACATTTCATACATTAAACATTGTAAACAAGCTGAAAATCCAACTAAATTGAATAGAATTTTACGACCAAATAAAAATACACTGATAGTTTATATCCTTTTATCATTTGTGATTTTGACTCTTTATGTTTGGAATTTTTCTTTTACTTGGGAGTTTGTGTTTAGTGTAGTTTTCTACATTATTTTGTTATTAGCAATTCTGTTTATTGGAATTTTAATTTCTGCAAAAATTGACAAAAAAAAGAAATCAAAACTTAAATATTATTTTATGATCTCATTTACTCAACTTCTAATTATTTGGTTGTTATCAATTCCTGTTAGAAATTGGCAAATTGAATATTCTAAAGAAAAAGGAATAGATATCGTTGAGCTTGTAGAAAAATATAAAATGAATTATGGAGATTATCCAAAATCATTATCTGAAATAGACCAGAAAATGAAATCAGATGTTCCTAAATGGACAGCTTTAGGAACAAAATACTCCTATAAATTTTTTGAAAACGGAAATTATAGTATTGGATTTAAATCGTATTATGGATATAATTTGCAATATAACAAACTGAATAAAGAATGGATAGCATATGATTAAAGCCAGTTTACAACAATGATAGCTGTTGCATAACCCTTCTAAAAGAGGTTTGTTTTTTGAGGTTGGTACATTTTATAAAAATAGCATAGCTTTTAAAAGTTGTTTTTAACTCATATAATTTCGTCTTTTGTAAAGACGAAACATTACTCCAAAAAAGTTTTTGTGTGTAGTTTAAATCAGCTATTTTTACTTTAATTATTTAAAATAAAATGTAATACATACGAAGGTTTTTAGACAAACTGACGTTAAGCAACATAAAAAAACATCGAGAAAACAAGAATGATTTTAGATGATTTAGAATATATAACTATTGAAAACCAAACCACCGAATTTCCAAAACACTTTCACGAAACGTTTTGTATTTCACTAATCCATAAAGGAATTGAACAAATTGATTTTGAAAATCAAAGCCTTTTTAGTGAAGCTGGTAGTATTTCAATAACTAATCCTTACGAAATACATTCTAATCCGTTATTTGACAAAAAAACGCAATTGAAATTTGATACTATTTACATCTCTAGTCAATTGATGAAAAGTATATTAAATGGAAAGAATATTAAATTTACTAATAGAAAAATAAAGAATAAAAATGCCAACAAACTATTTGTAGAACTTAAAAACGCTATTGACAAGCGAGAAACTCAAAACATCGAGTTTTATCTACGTCAGTTTATGAGTAGCTTAAAACCTTACTCGCAAGAAAACGAAAAAGAATATGCTGGATTAAACTTAAATAATTTTAAGGAGATTAACCACTATATTGAAAATCATATTTACGACAAGTTTAGTTTACATGAATTAGCGAAAATTGCGAATATTAATAAATATGGATTTGCGAAAAAATTTAAAGCATCAACAGGGATGACACCAATTAACTACATTTTGATGAAAAAAGTATTTTCAAGTAAAATGTCAATTAAACCTAATACAGAACTTACAACAATAGCATATCAATACAATTTTACAGACTTGGCACATTTTTCTAAAACCTTCAAGCGTTTTGTTGGAATTTCACCTAAGAATTACCAACAAAGTATTATCAGAAAACAATAATTGCCAACATTATACAAATGGTAGTATTGTAAGAGCATTACATTTGGAAAAAAAATAAAACCAAATGACAAAAACGGCTTATTTCCTAATTCTCTTTTCCATACTTCCCAGCCTATTATTTGCACAATCCATAGACGATGCTTTTTCACAAGAGAAAATGCGAAAAGATTTAGAAGTGTTTAAAGAAATCCGATTAAAGACAAATTCTGGACTTTACAAATACCGAACAGCACAACAAATCGATAGCATATATAATTGGGCAAATATGCAAATCGATAAATCTTCTACCTATAGAGATTTTTATAATATCATTTTACAGCTAACAGATTTTGAAGGCAGTGTGCATAATAATACATCTATTCGAGAGAAATTAAATCAATCTTTAAGAGCTGAAAAAAAAGGTTATTTCCCATATCCAATAAAATGGATTGAAGGCGAATGGATTATTAATTTTGAAAAAGGAGAAATTCCTTTAGGCTCCGAAATCATATCAATCAACAATGAAAAAATTGAAGATATTATAAAAAAACTCTATAAATACTATACTACAGACGGAATAAATAAAACAGGAAAGCAAATAGGAATAAATTATAGTTTTAGTAAGTATTATCGTTTAAATTATGGATTAACAGATACATTTTTAGTAAAATATAAGAAAAATAAATCAAGTAAAATAAACGAAATAACTATTAAAAGCATTGGTTATAAAAACTACTATGTAAATGTAAAAAACAGATTTTCAAAACCTTACGATGATGTGAATTATAAAGATTGGAAGGATAATGAAATCTACATTTATAAATCAATTGGCAAAGAAACAGGTGTTTTAACTATAAATAGTTTTTCTATGGGAAATGAAGAAGATTCCAGACATCTAAAATATGTTTCATTTTTAGATAGTGTTTTTACAGCTATAAAAAAGAATGATATAAAAAATTTAATTGTAGATGTTCGTTATAATGGTGGTGGAACAGACCCTAATGATTTAGTAACATACTCATATTTGACCGACCGAAATTTTTCAGAAAATAAGCAAGCTTGGATAAGTTTTAAAAAAATCCCTCATTTAAAATATATAGAAAGTAAAATCCCTTCATTTTTGAGATTTCTAGGCGTTGGGAAATACAACAAATGGTTTCAAAAAGAATTTTACACAGAAAAAGAAAATCGCTTTTATCAAGGTCCTTTAAGCGAAGATCACAAAATAAGAACACCGAACAAACAAGCATTTAAAGGAAAAATATATTTGCTCATAAGCCCAAGAATTGCTTCAGCAGGAAGCTTATTTGCTTCTATGGTCGCAGGGAATAGCAATACTACTGTAATTGGAGAGGAAACAATGGGAGGCTACTATGGACACAACGGACATACACCTTTTACCTATATCCTTCCGAAATCTAAAATTTCAACATCATTTTCTATCGTAAATTTAGAACAAGATGTTCCGAAAGAAAAAAACCAAGCTTACAACCGAGGAATTATTCCTGATTTTAACGTGAATCAAAATTTTGAGGATTATTTAAACCAAAAAGACACACAAATGAATTTTACTCTTGACTTGATAAAAAAGAACAGTTCAGAATAAAAAACGTTGCCTAACACAGGTAGCTGTTGCACAACTCTTCTAAAAACTAACTTTTTAAAACAATTAATAAAAATAGAATAGCTTAAATCAGCTATTTTTATTTTAAATAAAACGTAATACATATGAAGATTTTTAGACAAACTGACGTTAGCTATAATTAAAACATATTCAAGTGAAAAGACAATTTATTCGATAATCATAATACTTTCAATTTCTTGTAAAAACAATAATTCTGATAATAATTTTAGGAATGAAATTGACCGAATTAAAAATGAAGAACTTCCGAATAAAGAATACGCAGTGACAACTTTTGAATTTGATACTCTAAATTTTGTTGCACCAGTTCGTACAAAGTGCTCGAGTCTTCAAAAATTTCACGAGGAGTTTTGTACTTGTAAACTTTTGTCTTAAATTTACGTAACTGCCTCAAGCAAGGCAAACCGTTGTGCGTCACGCTGAAAAACTTCCAAAAATATATGGACTATCAAACATACGAACCACATACAGACTTAAAATCGCTTATTAGCTGTTATTGGACTTTGGAAGTACCAATGCAAACCGAACCACAAAAGCAACGAATCGTACCAGACGGTTGCATTGAAATGGCATTTATTCTTGGAGATGACATAAAACGGTACACTTCCGAAAATGAATTTATACTTCAACCTCGTTCAATGGTACTCGGACAAACAATTGAGCCTTTTTACATTGAACCAACAGGTTTTGTCAAAACATTTGCTATCCGGTTTTATCCTTATGGATTTGCCAACTTTGTTTCTGAACCAATTAAAAATTTAGTGAATAAAGAAACACCTATAAATCAGCTTTTTGGAATAGAAACCGTAGATGATTTGGAACAAAAAATAATTAAAGCGGAAAACACGGAACAACGGATAAGCATTATCGAAAAATTTCTTTTGGACAGGCTCAATGAGGAAAAGACAATTAATACAATTGTAAAAAACACCATTGATTCCCTTCTATCTACAAACGGAAGTGCTTCAATAACTTCAATTTTTAAAGATGAACCCACAAAACGAAGACAACTTGAAAGAAACTTCAGAAAACAAATTGGTGTAAGTCCTAAACAATTGGGAAAGCTAATTCGCCTACAAACCGCTTTAAAAATGTTGCTTAACCAAAAGTCGGAAAATCTGACCGATATTGCCTATAAAAGTGAATATTTTGACCAAGCCCACTTCATAAAAGATTTTAGAGAATTTACGGGAATAAACCCCAAAGAGTTTCTTGCTCACGAAAGTTTGGCTCTTTCTGCCCTTTTTTACAAATAGTTTAAAGGTGTCGCATTTTTACAATTTAACACGACTTTCTATTGCTAATTTTGTTCTATCAATAACAAACTAGAAATGAAAGAAAAAATATTTATTGTAATTATTGCCATGACATTATGTATTGTGTCTTGTAAAAACAAAGATTCTTCAACTTCTGAACAAAGCCAAACTAAAGAAACAAATACAAAAAACGTAAAGAATATGAACAGTTACATCTCAATTTTTGAAATCCCAGCAACGGATATTTCACGAGCAATCAATTTTTATAAGGAAATTTTAGGAGTGGATATTGAAAAAATAGAATTTCCAGGTATGGAAATGGGTTTGTTTTCATATCAAGACCAGATGGTTACAGGAGTTATTATAAAAGGAGAAGGTTACGAACCTTCTGCTAAAGGAGTTACTATTTATTTGAACGGTGGAGATAATTTACAGACCATTCTTGATAAAGTAGGAGGTAACGGTGGGAAAATCATTATACCTAAAACACCTCACGCTGACGAGAGTGGATTTTTTGCCATTTTCCATGACTCGGAAGGAAACAAAATGGGACTTCATTCTCCAAATTAAAAAAGAACGAACGCTCAACAATGTGCATAAATAATAGCGGTTTAAGTGGTAACTTGAACCGTTTTTCATTTCATTTAAGTATTTTTTAAACTGAACAGTTAAGTATATAATATCCGCTATTGCTCATACGCGAAGTTGTTGTGTAACATACTGATTCGTTCTGAATAAAGGCTATATAATTTTAAACATTATGTGTAAAATGACAAAGTAATTAGGTATTATTCAGAACCTTATATAAATAATTTGCACAACAGCTGTTATGGCTTGTGTTCGGAATTTTGCTACGTCAGTTCGCATCAAGTGTTCGAGTCTTCGAAAATTCCATGAGGAGTTTTGTACTTGAAATCTTTTATCTTAAATTTACGAAACTACTCATAGCTGAGATCGTTGTGCATCATTTTACCTAAACTTATGCACAAAAAAAATATAAAAATTAAATAGATAATGAAAAACATTTTTTACACTTTACTTGTCGGAATTTTGTTCTGCGTAAGTTGTTCAAACGCTTCGCAACCAAATGATCCAATTCCAGAGCATGAAACTTTTAAAATTCAATCTAAACAAGTTGGGGAAGAGAGAACAATTAATGTTTGGACACCTGAAAATTATAAAACAGGTAACGACTCTTTGCCTGTAATGTATATGGCAGACGGTGGAATAAAGGAAGATTTTCCTCATATTGCTAATACTTTGGCTAAACTTATAAAGGAGAACAAGATAAAACCTTTAATTCTTGTCGGTATAGAGAACACTCAACGAAGAAGAGACTTGACGGGTTATACCGAAGTGGAAAAAGACAAAGAAATTGCACCTGTTGTTGGTGGTTCAGAAAAGTTTAGAGCATTTATAAAAGACGAGCTTTTTTCAGAAATTGATAAAAGATACAGAACAATGACTGAAAAAAGTATCATTGGAGAATCTGCATCAGGACTTTTTGTAATGGAAACTTTCTTTTTAACACCTGAAATGTTTGACAGTTATATTGCTTTTGACCCATCGTTATGGTGGAATAATCATTATTTAGTTAGAACAGCAAAAGAACATTTGGCAAAATTTCCAACACCGAAAAAGCGACTTTGGTTTGCAGGTTCTGATGCTACTGACGTTTCACCTTATACTAAACAATTAGCCGACATTTTTAAAACTGAAACTGTACCAAATTTAATGTGGAAATATTCTGACGAGCCTAAAGAAAAACACACGACCATTTTTAGAGCTACAAAAGAAAAAGCAATCATTTGGACTTTGAATAAAATTGAATAATAAACGAACGCACAACACGGTATTTATGAAAAGCAAGCTAAGAGTTATAAATTCAACATTTGTATTTCTATCAAGCGATAGTACAAAACTGGATTTTCCGTCTTTCATAAATATCCGAACCGTTGCCAGTAATTTGAAACACTGTTCTAAATTTAAAATATTAATATGAATTTCAGAATTAAACGACTCGGAATTTATAATTGAGTTTATTGGTGGTTAATTTATAGGGTATGATTAAATAATTTTATATATATTTGAGAAACAATAAAAAAATAGACACTTTAATATAAAATTATCATGAAGAAAATTGTATCAATTGTTGCGTTGTCATTGTTGTTTTCTGTAGGAGTGAGTGCTCAAGAGAAAAAGACAACTAAAAAAGAGAAAGCGAAAACAGAGAAAAAAGCAGAATGCTCTAAAGAAGAAAAAAAGTCTTGTGGAACAGAAGCTAAAGAATCTTGTTGTTCTAAAAAAACGAAAGCAGAAGCAAAAAAAGAAGACTAATAATTATTTTATAGTAATAGAAATCCATCAAATTTTGATGGATTTTTTTTGAAAAATAGATAACAAATGTTACTTACATTCTAGTCATTGTTCCGTAAATTTGTAAAAATACAACTACAATGGAAGAAATGTTATTCTACGATAGAATGCAATTTGCATTTACTATCACGTTTCATTACTTATTTCCACAATTAACCATGGGACTTTCTTTAATGATAGTCTATTTCAAGTGGAAATTTATCAAAACACAATTAGAACACTATAATGATGCAGCCAAATTCTGGATGCGTATTTTTGCACTTAATTTTGCTATGGGAGTTGTTACTGGTATTCCAATGGAATTTCAATTTGGAACTAATTGGGCAAAATTTTCAGAGTTAACAGGAGGTATTATCGGACAAACTTTAGCAATGGAAGGTATGTTTTCCTTTTTCTTAGAATCGTCCTTTTTAGGACTTTTTTTATTTGGAGAAAAATTACTCGGACAAAAAATGCACTTTCTCACAGGTTTTCTGGTCTTTTTGGGATCTTGGGCAAGTGGATTTCTGATTATTGCTACTCATTCATGGATGCAAAACCCTGTAGGATATGAAATTTTAACCAATGGTAAATTTGTTTTAAATAATTTTAGTGCATTATTTACTAATCCTTGGCTTTGGCCTTCTTATTTACATAATCAAGCAGCTTCTTTAGTGACTAGCTCTTTTGTAGTTGCAGGAGTAGGAGCATTCTATATTTTAAACAAAAAAAATATAGAATTTGGAAAACTATTTTTAAAAACAGGGGTTATTTTTGGTTTAATATCTTCTTTAATTGTAGCCATGCCTACAGGTGATATGTTAGCTAAAAATGTAGTAAAATATCAACCCGTAACGTTTGCAGCAATGGAAGGGATTTTTCATACTGAAAAAGGAGGTTCGGAAATTATTTTGATAGGACAGCCTGATGTGAAAAATAAAAAACTAGATAATAAAATTGCAGTGCCTAATATTTTAAGTTTTTTAACTTATGGGAATTGGGAACAAGAAATAAAAGGATTAGAAGAATATCCAGAAGAAGTACATCCAACTAATATTTCAGGGTTGTATTATGCTTATCATATTATGGTTGGGTTGGGAACTATCTTTATAGGCTTAATGGCTTTTGCTGTTTTTCAATTAATTCGGAAAAAGCTCTATACTACAAAATGGATTTTATGGGCATTAGTATTTATAATTCCATTTCCATATATAGCTAATACAACAGGTTGGTACACAGCAGAACTAGGAAGGCAACCTTGGTTAGTATATAATTTATTAAGAACATCAGCAGGAGCTTCTCCAACAGTTTCCTCTGGAAATACTTTGTTTACTTTATTAGGATTTATTGGTTTATATCTTTTATTAGGCTTATTGTTCCTATTATTAGTAGGTAAAATCATTAGAAAAGGACCACAAACACATTAAACTATGGAATTTTTTTGGTATATCATTTTAATAATTATGTTAGCTACTTATATAGTGCTAGATGGTTATGACTTTGGAGCAGGTATTGTACATTTCTTTTTTGCAAAAAATGAAAAGGATAAAAAAGCAATTACTAATGCTATTGGTCCGTTTTGGGATGCAAATGAGGTTTGGCTTATAGCTACAGGAGGTGTTTTGTTTTTTGCTTTTCCTACTTTGTACGCTTCTTCTTTTAGTGGATTTTATTTGCCTTTAATTATGATTTTATGGTTGCTTATTTTTAGAGCTATCGGATTAGAATTAAGAGGACAAATTCATCATCCTATGTGGGAAGTTATTTGGGATAAAGCTTTTGGAATAGCTAGTTTACTTTTAGCGCTGTTTTTTGGCGTTGCACTTGGCAATGTAGTGAGAGGAGTAAATTTAGGAATGGTTGAAAATGGAGTTTCTACAGTAGAACCACATTATTTTTTCCTACCCTTATGGAATCCTACTTTTAGTCCACAAGCAAATCATTTAGGTATTATAGATTGGTTTACCTTGTTGTTAGGTGTTATAAGTGTAATAGCTTTGACAATTCATGGTGCCAATTGGATTATTTTTAAAACGAATTCCGATATTAATACTAAATTAAAAAATGTAATCTTTAAATTGAATTTTGTGCTTTTAGCATTAGTAATTGTTTCTTTATTCGTTTGGCATATTATAGAACCAAAACCGTTTCATAATTATTTTAAATATCCATTTCTTTGGTTGTTGCCTATAATTATGCTCATAGGGCTGTTTGGTTTGTTTAAAGTAAAAACATTCAAGAAAGATGGACAAGGTTTTATGTTTTCAACGCTCTTCTTGGTTGGTGGATTAGCATCAACAGTTGCTTCTATTTTTCCAAATTTATTACCATCAACAAATAAAGTAAATCCATCTTTAACACTTTATAATGTAGCGGCTGATAATTATGGACTTTCCGTTGGTGTTTATTGGTTTGTTATTGCAATATTATTAGTAATTGTTTATTTCGTAATCCAATATAGAGTATTTAAAGGAAAAATGGATGATGTAGGTTATGGTGAGCATTAAAAAAAGTTTGTTAAATCATAATGTATTTTATTTCTAACAATATTTAAGTGTATAAGTAATAGCATTAAAAAAATAATTTTACTATGTTCTAACTTTGAAACTTTTACAGTTTATACTATCTTTGCAACTTATTAAAATCACATACAAATATGTTTGATAATTTAAGCGATAAACTAGATAAAGCGTTTCATATATTAAAAGGACACGGTAAAATTACAGATGTAAATGTTGCCGATACTTTAAAAGAAGTGCGTCGTGCATTATTAGATGCCGATGTTAACTTTAAAATAGCAAAAGATTTTACAACAAGAGTAAAAGAAAAAGCATTAGGAGAAAACGTTCTAACTACACTTCAACCAGGACAATTAATGGTTAAAATCGTTAAAGACGAATTAACTCAATTAATGGGAGGAGATGTAGAAGGAATTAATTTATCTGGAAATCCATCTGTAATATTAATGTCTGGTCTACAAGGTTCTGGTAAAACAACTTTTTCAGGGAAATTAGCCAACTTTTTAAAGACTAAAAAAAATAAAAAACCATTATTAGTTGCTTGTGATATTTATCGTCCAGCCGCTATTAATCAGTTGCATGTTGTAGGAGATCAAATAGGAGTTGAAGTATATTCAGAACCAGAAAATAAAAATCCAGTTGAAATTGCTCAAAATGCAATAAAGCATGCAAAAGCAAACGGATTCAATGTTGTTATTGTCGATACTGCTGGTCGTTTAGCAGTAGACGAAGAAATGATGACCGAAATTGCAAACGTTCATAGAGCAATTCAACCACAAGAAACATTGTTTGTAGTGGATGCGATGACTGGGCAAGATGCGGTAAATACTGCAAAAGCATTTAATGATCGTTTAAATTTTGATGGAGTTATCCTTACAAAATTAGATGGAGATACGCGTGGTGGAGCAGCAATTTCTATTAAATCAGTAGTAAATAAACCTATTAAATTTATTGGTACAGGTGAAAAGATGGAAGCAATTGATGTTTTCTATCCATCACGTATGGCCGAAAGAATTTTAGGAATGGGAGATGTTGTTTCTTTAGTAGAAAGAGCTCAGGAACAATATAATGAGGAAGAAGCAAGAAAGTTACAAAAGAAAATTGCTAAAAACGAGTTTGGTTTTGATGATTTCTTATCACAAATACAACAAATTAAGAAAATGGGTAACATGAAAGACCTTGTTGGAATGATACCTGGAGCTGGAAAAGCCCTAAAAGATGTAGAAATTGAAGATGACGCTTTTAAACATATAGAAGCTATTATTCAATCGATGACACCAGCAGAGAGAAGTAAACCATCATTAATAGATGTAAAACGAAAAGCAAGAATTGCAAAAGGAGCAGGACGAAAAGTAGAAGAAGTAAACCAATTAATGAAGCAATTTGATCAGATGAGTAAGATGATGAAAATGATGCAAGGAGGAGCAGGAAAAAATCTTATGAAGATGATGGGCGGAATGAAAGGAATGAGATAAAAAAATGAGACGCGAAAATTCGCGTCTTTTTTATAACAATTTTTTATAGTTTTCAAAGGATAATTAGTAAACAACAACACAACACAATGAACTTATTAGACGGTAAAAAAGTTTCGGAAGAAATTAAAAATGAAATTGCTGCTGAGGTCGCAAAGATGAAAGCAAATGGCGAGAAAGTACCTCATTTAGCTGCAATTATTGTAGGAAATGATGGGGCAAGTTTAACTTATGTAGGAAGTAAAGTGAAATCTTGTGAAAGAGTTGGATTTGAGTCAACTTTAGTTAAAATGCCAAGTACAACTTCAGAAACAGAATTGCTAAAAAAAATAAAAGAACTAAATCAGGATGATAATATAGATGGATTTATAGTTCAATTACCATTGCCAGAGCAAATAGATACTCAAAAAATTATTATGGCAATAGATCCTAGTAAAGACGTTGACGGATTTCATCCAGAAAACTTTGGAAAAATGGCATTAGACATGACAACATTTATTCCTGCAACACCATTTGGAATTTTAGAATTGTTAGAACGATATAATGTTGAAACAAAAGGAAAACATACTGTAGTTATAGGAAGAAGTCATATTGTAGGAAGACCAATGAGTATCTTAATGGGAAGAAAAGGATTTCCAGGAAACTCAACAGTTACATTAACACATAGTCATACTAAAAATATTAATCAAATAACATCGCAAGCAGATATTATTATCACTGCATTAGGAGTTCCAAATTACCTTAAAGCAGAAATGATTAAAGATGATGCTGTAATTATTGATGTTGGTATTACACGTGTTCCTGATGAAAACTCAGAAAAAGGATATAAAATTACAGGAGATGTGGATTTTGAGTTTGTGTCTAAAAAAGCGTCATATATAACACCGGTTCCAGGTGGAGTAGGACCTATGACTATTGCAATGCTTTTAAAAAATACATTATTGGCAAGAGAGCAAAAAAAGAATAAATAATATTTAATTTCTATAAAACAAAAGAGCTGCAATTCATTGCAGCTCTTTTGTTTAGTATTATATCGTTCTAAAATCAGAAGTGAAAAATAATTCAACACTCGGGTATTTCTGTTGTGTCATTTGAATTGAAAATTCACTATCGGCTAAGAAAACAAGTTGACCATATTTGTCATGGCCTAAGAATTTTTGTTTTACTCTTTTAAACTCCATAAACTCTTCGCTTTTCGGATCTTTAGGTTTAACCCAACAAGCCTTATGAGCTGGAAAATTTTCATAGTTACATTTCGCACCATATTCGTGTTCTAAACGATATTGAATCACTTCATATTGTAATGCTCCTACAGTTCCAATTACCTTTCTTCCATTCATTTCAAGAGTAAATAACTGAGCAACACCTTCATCCATCAATTGATCTATTCCTTTTTCTAATTGTTTAGATTTTAAAGGATCAGCATTGTTTATGTACCTAAAATGCTCAGGTGAAAAACTAGGAATGCCTTTAAAAATCATATTTTCTCCCTCAGTTAACGTATCTCCAATTTTAAAGTTTCCAGTATCATGAAGTCCTACAATATCACCAGCATAAGAAATATCTACAATTTCTTTTTTCTCAGCAAAAAATGCATTCGGACTAGAGAATTTTACTTTTTTACCTTGTCTTACGTGTAAATAAGGTTTGTTTTTTTCAAACGTACCAGAAACAATTTTAACAAAAGCTAATCTGTCTCTGTGTTTAGGATCCATATTAGCATGGATTTTAAAAACAAAACCACTAAATTTATCTTCATCAGGTTGAATAAGTCTTGTGTCTGATTCTTTTGCTCTTGGAGTTGGAGCAATATCAATAAAGCAATCTAATAATTCTCTAACACCAAAGTTGTTTAAGGCTGAACCAAAGAAAACAGGTTGCAAAGTTCCATTTAAATAAGCTTCTTTGTCAAATTCAGGATATATTTCATTAACTAACTCTAGTTCTTCTCTTAGTTTGTCAGCATGTTTTTGACCTATAATTGTATCTAATTCAGGATTAAGAATATCAGTAAATGAAATAGTATCTTCTATGTCTTTTCTACTGTCACCACTAAATAAATTGATGTTTTTCTCCCAAATATTATAAATTCCTTTAAAATCATACCCCATTCCTATAGGGAAACTTAAAGGACAAACTGTTAATTTTAATTTTTGTTCTACTTCATCCAGTAAGTCGAAAGCATCTTTTCCTTCTCTATCTAATTTGTTAATAAAAACAATCATAGGAATATTACGCATTCTACAAACTTCTACTAATTTTTCTGTTTGTTCCTCAACACCTTTTGCTACGTCAATTACAACAATTACACTATCGACAGCAGTCAGTGTTCTAAAAGTATCTTCGGCAAAATCCTTATGTCCAGGAGTATCTAAGATATTAATCTTTTTGTTTTTATAATTAAATGCTAATACAGATGTAGCTACAGAAATTCCCCTTTGACGTTCAATTTCCATAAAATCTGAAGTGGCTCCTTTTTTTATTTTATTACTTTTTACTGCACCAGCTTCTTGTATGGCACCACCAAATAAAAGTAATTTTTCTGTTAAAGTTGTTTTACCAGCATCAGGGTGTGATATAATCCCAAACGTTCTTCTTCTTTTTATTTCGTCTTTAAAGCTCATCAAAATATTTTTTGCAAATATAAGTTTTTACACTTATTACATTATAAAAAAAAGTCTTTATCACTATTTGATTGTCACTTATTAACAAAAAATAATGAAATTATAGAAACCTTATTTATAAAGTATATTAAAGAAATTAGCTCATTCTTTCTTTTAAAGAATTCAAAACAGGTATTTATACTCATTTTTAGATAAAGAGATCGGTTTATTTTTACAATAGTTTTAAATGTGTTTGTCTAAATATTATTTATAATAAGATGTAATAGATGTTAAAAGTATATTTTATGGTATAACTAAAATAAAACAGAGTTATGAGAAACAGATTTTTTTTACTGATAGTCTTTCTGTCTTTTGTCCACTTTATAGTGGTACAGAAAATAAATCCAATAAAAAAGATGAAAGTAATTTGGTTAAAATTTTATAACTATTATAATGAAGAGCTTTCTAATAAAAAAGCTAAATCTATTATAGCATGGATGGTTGAAAATAGAGCTACTACTAACGGATTGATTAATAGAGAAGGTGTGTGAGAATCAAAATTGATAAAAGCAAGATAGCAAGTACTTAGAGAAAAAGAATTGAGAAATGAACTATAATAAATTTATTATTGTAAAAATGAGACTATATTTTTAAAGTCATAAAAGCGTCAAGAAATTGATGCTTTTTTATTTACTTAATTTTTTTATTAATAGTACAACATATAGTTGGTTTATACATTTGAATTATTATTTTTGTTGGTTAGAAATAAAATAAATAAATTTTGTATGAAAAATTTTGTATTCATAGTAATATGCTTTTATTCGTCATTCTTTTTATCTGCTCAAGAAAAAGAAATATTATTTACAATAGATAATCATCCATACTATACAAGCGAATTTTTAAGAGTTTATAATAAAAACTTAGATTTAGTTAAAGATGATTCTCAAAAAGATTTAGATAAATATTTAGAACTTTTTTTAGGATATAAATTAAAAGTAGAAAAAGCTTATAAATTAGGTTTACAAAACAATACAAAATATCAAAATGAATTAAATTCATATAGAACTCAATTAGCTAAAAACTATTTAAATGATTCTAAAGTAACTAATGCGTTAGTTGAAGAAGCATATGATAGAATAAAAAAAGAAGTTAGAGCGTCGCATATTTTAGTAATGGTAGATGAAAATGCTAAAGCAGAAGACACTTTAAAAGCATATAATAAAATAGTAGATATAAAAAAACGTATAGATAAAGGAGAAAATTTTGATGATTTAGCCTCACGTTTTTCTGAAGATCCTTCTGCAAAAGAAAATAAAGGAGATTTAGGATATTTTTCAGCATTTAGAATGGTATATCCGTTTGAAGTAGCAGCATATAAAACCTCAGTAGGAAAAACATCAAATCCATTTAGAACTCGTTTTGGATATCATATTTTAAAAGTAACTGATAAAAGAGAGAATAGAGGAGAAGTTACAGTGTCTCATATAATGATTATGAAACCAGCTACGCCTAATGCTGAATTAGAATTGAAAGCAAAACAAACAATAGAAGATATCTATAAAAAAATTAAACAAGGGGAAAGTTTTGAGAGCTTGGCAAATCAATTCTCAGAAGATAAATCTAGTGCAGCAAAAGGAGGTCTTTTACAACGATTTGGAACAGGACAATTAACCTCAATTGAATTTGAAAATATAGCCTTTGGACTAAAAGATAAAAATCAAATTTCTGAACCATTTCAATCACAATTCGGATGGCATATCGTTAAACTAATAGAAAAACATCCAGTGCAATCATTGGAAGAAATGCGATATGAGTTAGAAAATAAAGTAAAAAGAGATGAACGTTCATTATTAATTACAAATTCATTAGCAAAAAAAGTTAGAGCTAAATATTCATTTGAGAAAAATGATAATGTTTTAACTGCAATAAAATCGATTGTAACAAACGATTACTACAATGAAAAATGGGAAATTCCACAAGATAAAAAAGGAATTGAAGGAGAAATAGCTGTTATAAATGGTGATGGAAAATTATATACTCCAGATTTTGTGAAATATATTCTTAATCAACAAAAAAATGGAATTAAAACAAAACCAATTTCAAAATTAATAGATGAACTTTTTGAAAAGTGGATGGATGAAAAATTGATAGAGTATTACGATAATAACTTAGAAAAAGAATTTGTAGAATTTAAATATGTTATGGACGAATATAGAGACGGTCTGTTGCTATTTGATTTAATGGAAAAAGAAATATGGACGAAAGCAAAAACGGATACAACAGGATTATTTAAGTTCCATAAAGAACATGAAAAAGATTATATGTGGAAGAAAAGATTAGATGTAGATTTATTGTCTTCTACAGATGAAAAAATAATCAAAAAAGCAAAATCTTATTTGAAAAAAGGAAAAACATTAGAATACATTAAAGAAAAATTGAATACAGAGGAAAAAGTAAATGTAATGGTGAAATCGGGAGAATTTGAAGAAGATTACGATGTTTTATCAGCATTTAATGTAAAATCTAAAGGAATAACTTCAGTTGTTTCAAAAGATGGTTATTACTTTGTGGCGAATGTAAAAGAAGTAAAAGAGCCTCAGCCAAAAGAATTTAATGAATGTAAAGGAAAATTAATAGGCGATTATCAACAATATTTAGAGAGTAATTGGGTTAATGAATTAAAGAAAGAATTTTCCGTTCAAGTAAATCAAGATGTATTTAATAATATAAAAGGACAATTAGAAAAATAATGAAACTATTTCAAATAATCATATTAGTTGTACTAACCACTTCTTGCGAATATTTTAAAACGCCAAAAGAACCCGAAGCAATAGCCAGAGTTGGAAATGATTATTTGTATAAGGAAGATATCTTAAATTTAATACCAAAAGAAACATCTAAAAACGATAGTATTGCTATTATTAAAGCTTATATAGATAGATGGGCAACACAAAAACTATTATATAAAGGAGCCGAAATTAATTTAAGTAAAGATAAAACAGTAGAATTTGATGCTTTAATTCAGCAATATAAAGTAGACTTATACACAAAAGCATATATTGAAGAATTAGTAATTAGAAAAATAGATACTATAATTACAGAAGAAGAGATAAAACAATACTATGAAAAGAATAAAGATTTTTTTAAAAATTCATCAGAGTTAGTGAAACTTCGCTATATTAATTTAGTTAAAGAAAATCCAAAATTTGAAAAAATTAAAGCAAAGTTTACTTCCTTTGCTTCCAAAGATAAAAAAGAGCTAGAAGAATTATCAATACAATTTAAAAGTTATGCCTTTAATGATTCTGTTTGGGTAGATGTTAATCAAATATATGAGAAATTACCATTCATAAATCTTGAAAATAAACAACAATATTTATCAGATGGAATTAATTATCAATATCCAGATTCGTCAACAGTATGGTTGGTAAAAGTAAAGCAAGTACTGCCAAAAAATAGTACAGCACCATTACAATTTTTAAGACCAACAATAAAACAAGTTATAATAAACAATAGAAAACTAGAATTAATAAATACAATAGAAAAGGAAATTACAAATGATGCTATCAAAAATAATAAATATGAGATTTATAAATAAAAAATCAATACTAGCACTTTTTTTGCTTTCAGGAGCAGTAATAATGGCACAAGCAAAAAAAGAAAAGGTTGATGGAGTAGTTGGTGTTGTGGGAGATTATGTTATTCTTGATTCAGACATAGATTTAGAATACATTCAATTAAAAGCGCAAGGAGTAGATATAAAAGAAATTACCCGTTGCGAATTATTTGGAAAACAATTAGAAGATAAGTTATACGCACATCAAGCCATTCAAGACAGTATTATTGTGTCAGATGAAGAAGTAAACGGATTCATGAATGAGCAAATGGATGCAATGGTAGAACAAGTAGGATCAATAGATAAAGTACTTAAATTCTATAGAAAGAAAAATTTAGATGAGTTTAGAGCTTACTTTTTTGATATAATCAAAAACAATAAGCTAACAGACCAAATGAGAAAGAAAATCATTGATGGTATCGAAATTACACCAGAAGAAGTTCGCAATTTCTTTAAAGAAATTCCAGAAGACGAAATTCCACTTTTTGGTGCAGAAGTAGAAGTATCACAAATCGTTGTTAAACCAGTAGTTTCAGAAGAAGAAAAACAAAAAGTAATTGACAGACTAAAAAAACTTCGTCAAGAAGTATTAGATGGAGAAAGCAGCTTTTTTAGTAGAGCAGTTTTGTATACAGAAGACATAGCATCTAGTTCAAATGGTGGTTTTTATAAAATAAACCGTAAAACATCATTTGTAAAAGAATTCAAAGACGTAGCATTTACACTAGGAGAAGGAGAAATTTCAGAACCATTTGAAACTATTTTTGGATATCATATTATTATGGTTGAAAAAATAAAAGGACAAGATATAGAGCTAAGACACATATTAATGAGTCCAAAAGTTACTCCAGAAGCGTTAAAAGAAGCAAAAGAAAAAGTGGAATTAATACGTTCTAAAATAACAAGCGGAACTATAACATTTCAAGAAGCAGCAAAAACCTTCTCTGATGAAAAAGAAACAAAAAATAACGGAGGTGTTTTGTTAAACCCAAGAACATTAGAACCGCGTTTTGAGTTGACAAAAATGGATCCATCATTGTACGGACAAGTTTCAGAATTAAAAGATGGAGAAGTTTCTCTACCAATACTTTCAGAAGAAAGAGGAATAGGTAAATTCTATAAATTAATTACAGTAAACAATAGAATAGGCGAACACAAAGCAGATTTTGCTCAAGATTATTTAAAAATTAAAGAATTAGCACTTCGCGATAAGCAAATTAAAGCTATTGCAAAATGGGCAGAAGAGAAAATAGAAGAAACATATATTAAAATAGGAGACGATTACAGAGACTGCGATTTTACTAATAACTGGTTAAAAAAGTAATCTTTTTTTTAAACAATAATTAAAAGCGAATGGCTTAGGTAAATTCTTAAATGTATTTCCTGCCATTCGCTTTTATCTTTTATTTCTTCAAAATAAAAGGATATCACTTCTGTCAGGGCTAAATAGTTATTGTCTTTCTTTTTTGTAAGTATTTTTTATTACTTTAGTAACTTGTAAAATTAAACTTAAAAACACAAAAATAAATATGTCAGATGTAGCAGCTATTCAGCAATTGGTACAAAAACAAAAAGCATTAAAACAAGAAATTGCAAAAGTTATTGTAGGACAAGATGAAGTAATAAATCAAATTGTGTTAAGTGTTTTTGCTGGCGGACATGCATTGTTAATAGGAGTTCCAGGATTGGCAAAAACATTAATGGTAAATACCATTTCAAAAGCGTTAGGACTAAACTTTAAACGCATTCAGTTTACACCCGATTTAATGCCATCAGATATATTAGGAAGTGAGATTTTAGATGAAAATCGTCAATTTAAATTCATAAAAGGACCCGTCTTCTCAAATATTATCTTGGCAGATGAAATAAACAGAACACCACCTAAAACACAGGCTGCTTTGCTAGAAGCAATGCAAGAAAGATCAGTAACCGTAGCAGGACATAATTACAAATTAGAATTACCGTATTTCGTTTTAGCAACACAAAACCCTATTGAACAAGAAGGAACATATCCTTTGCCAGAAGCGCAGTTAGATCGTTTTATGTTCGCAATAAAATTAGAATATCCTTCTTTTCAAGAAGAAGTAGATGTTGTAAAAGCAACTACTTCCGATTTTAAACCTGTAGTAAATTCATTATTCACAGCACAAGAAATTACCGATTTTCAAAACGTAATTCGTAAAATTCCAGTAGCAGATAATGTTATAGAATATGCCGTAACCTTAGTTAGTAAAACTAGACCAGATAATCCATTAACAAACGACTTTGTTAAAACTTATATCGATTGGGGAGCAGGACCAAGAGCGTCTCAAAACCTTATTTTAGCAGCAAAAACACAAGCTGCCTTAAATGGGAAGTTTTCACCAGATATAGAAGATGTTCAATCGGTAGCAACAGGTATTTTACGTCATCGTATTGTGAAAAATTACAAAGCAGATGCAGAAGGAATAAGTGAAGAAGAAATTATTAAAAAATTGTTTTAATTAAATGATGAATAAGTTCGCTTTTCTAATTTTTCTATTTTAGTATGCTTTTAAGAGATGGTTAGAATTTATTCATTTATAAATTTTATTATCAAAAAGGATTAGGTTATATTGGGGCGACTGAAAAAGGAAAGTTGATTTCATGTATTACTCCAGAAAAATTTTAATTGTTTACTGTTGTCAATAGTAAATTTCACATCATCTGTTTAGCTTTATAAATAATTTTATGAAAAAAAATCTAGTATTATTTTTAGTATTTACATTTGGCTTGTTTTTTGGACAAAATAAAAATCATTCAGAAAAATTTAAAACTCTTGAACCAGATGTTTGGTTAAATATTTGGGATAAAGAAAATTCAGATAAATCCATTAAAATTGACACACTTTTTTACGATGAAATTCCAAAATACCTAGAATTTAGAGGAACAGTTGTGGAAGCATTAAGATGGAATGATGCTTTAGGAGAAAATATACTCATTCAAACAGTAACAGGTCATTTTAATTGGAAAGATTATGATGAGAATTTAACAGATTTTATGTTACAAGACAAATCCGAACTTTTTGCATATCTATTTCGAAAAAAAAGATCAGAAAATGAATTCAGTCGAGTTTGGAAACTATATGATTACAATAAATGTTACGGAGTAGATTGGTTTACAGGTTTTATTCCAAAAGCAACAACAATTACGGATATTGATAAAGATGGAATATCTGAAATTACTTTACCTTATGTTTTAATTTGTCGAGGTGGAATGGATCCAGGAGAAATGAAAATTATAATGTATGAAGATAATGTAAAATATGCTTTGAGAGGAACAACCATGCTTATGTGTAAAAGTAAAGAGCACTATGGAGGAGAATTTGAACCAAGTGATAATTTAAAAAAGGAAAGTACTCTATATGATTTTCTTAAAAAGCGTTGGGAAACTCATAAATGCGAAAATGATAGGTTTTATTAGAAACAATTAGTAAAAACAGCAATTATCCGCAATCTTATTTTATTCCAAAAACATGTTGTTTATGTTCTATACTTAAAAACACCTAGCTTTGGTTTAATAAATAGTTTAAAAACACCTACTTAATTTTATTTTCTAGCTCTTTGTCGTAAAAAAACAAAAACATACTTCCCATCATGTCTTCGTCGGTAATTGAAGTATTGTCTACATCTAAAACCAATTCATAATCATGGTTATTATATAACCAAACACCTTCGATTGAACTAAATGGTTCTACATTTTGTAATCCAATTTTATTTTTATAATTGGTTATTTCACTCTTAAAAATGTTCTTATTCAAAGTTTTATCATGCAAAGCAATAGATGTTGCGAAAGGATGAACATGAATAGCAGAATAATGCAATCGTAAGCTATCCTTTAGTTGTAACTGTTCATTAATAGAACTTCTATATGTGTTTTTTCCTTTAGGAATAATCCAATGACCTGATAACATGTTTCCCATATTGTCAGTATAATTATGGTATTTTGGATCCACAGGAATACATTGATTACTTCCTGAAGTTAATGTTTTATAAGGTGTTTCTTTATTATAAGGTAGTTGAATGTAAACAGTTCTACTCATTAAAGGCTTTTGAGTACCATCATATTTTTCATGAGTAATAGAAACTTCATGTTTTATTTTCTTAAAAATAGATTTATAATTATGATTTAAAGCTTGGGAAGTAATATGTAAGAAATCGTTTCCCATTATAGGAATGCCATAACCCTTTGGAAAATTAGAATGAATAAAACCATTTGATAAAGAAATTAATCTTGGATATTGTTTACCAATACGATCTTCTAAGTTCCAGTGAGAGTAATAGTTAGCGTCATTTAAATTAACATTCATGTGGCAAATAAAATCATTTGATATTTTTTCATTTGATTTTGCATCAATAGCTTTTATATCAAAACCTGTAATCCAAATTAAATCATTCTCTTGACTTAATTGTATATAACGAGATGCACTAGGCCCTTCCATAGATTTATAAATGTCATCAACTAAAAACGTTGGAGAAAGCATCTTATAATCTTGCGAAGTATTGTTTATTTCCCATTCATTACTAACTAATCCAAGCTTGTGAAGTAATGTAGTCTTTACTGCTGCTTTTTTCTTTTTGGATAACTGATAGTATCCAATTCCTGAACTAAAAGTAATAATTAGGAAAATAACTCCTAAATTTTTATATATCTTTGATTTTCTCATTAATTATATTTTCATCATAAACAAAAATAGCAAATTATATAATGAATGATAATAGTAAACAAAGAATTTTTGGATTAGACTTAATGAGAGCCATTGCAATAACAATGGTTTTATGTTCACATATACTTTGGATATATCCTTCAAAAAACAGATTTATTTCTAATATATTTGAAATGTTTGGACTTTGGGGTGTAGAAATCTTTTTTGTATTAAGTGGATTTTTAATTGGAGGAATTCTTTATAAAACATACACAAGCACTAACTTTAGTATAAATGAAGTTTTTATATTTTTAAAGAGAAGATGGTTTAGAACGTTGCCAAATTATTACCTAGTTTTAATAATTAATATTGTTGTTGCTACTTATATTGGTTATGAAATGGAATCTTTGTGGCGATATTTCTTTTTTTTACAGAATTTTAGCTCTACGATGTTACCTTTTTTTCCAGAGTCATGGAGTTTGTCTGTAGAAGAATTTACTTATTTACTTGTGCCAATTGTGCTTTTTTGTTCGTTGAAAATTAAAGTAAAAAACAAGTCAATTCGATTTCTATCTGTAATTATAATACTAATACTATTCTTCTTAATAACAAAAATAGTATATGCAGTAACAACAGATAATTCAAGTATGACACAATGGAATCTTTCTTTAAAATCGGTTGTTATATATAGAATAGATGCGATTTTGATAGGTTTCTTAATGTTTTGGATATCGTATAATTATAAGTCTTTTTGGGAAAAACATAAGAAATTATTCTTCTTAATAGGATGTGCTTTAATGGGATTTATTTTTCTTGGAATAGGAACGTTAAGAATTTTAATAGATACAAATCCATATTTTTGGAACATATTCTATTTGCCATTAAATTCAATATGTTTTGCAATGTTTTTACCTGTTTTATCCCAATGGAAAACATCAAAAAGTATATATGTAAAACCAGTTCAGTTTATTAGCCTAATATCATATTCAATATATTTAATTCACTATTGTATTGTTATGCAATTAATGAAATATTGGATTGATACCTCTTCTTTTTCTAATATACAACTTCATATGTTTACAATAGTTTATTTATTAGTAACTATAACAGCAAGCTTTTTATTGTATAAATTCTATGAAAAACCAATGACAAATCTAAGGGAAAATAAAATTTAACTTATTTTTTAGTTTTTATCTTTTTAGTCTTTTTCTTTAAAATTTGAGAATTTGATAAAATTTAATTTCTAAATTAAGAATTGTTTAATAAAAGGAGCTAAAAGACTGTTTTAATGAATAATTTTCAGTAAAATAGAATGTTTTTAAATAATATTTCTCAGAAAACATGCTTTTATTAAAAATTTTTAAATCTCGTTAAGATTACTTAAATTTGTACCACTTTAAAACTAATCACAAAATAAATTATAATAGTATGGCTTTCGATATAGAAATGATTGAAAAAGTGTATGCAACTATGGCGGAACGTGTTGATAAAGCACGTGAGTTAGTAGGTCGTCCACTTACATTGTCTGAAAAGATTTTATATTCGCATTTGTGGGAGAAAACACCTTCACAAGCATTTACAAGAGGAAAAGACTATGTGGATTTTGCTCCAGATAGAGTAGCATGTCAAGATGCAACAGCTCAAATGGCGTTATTACAGTTTATGCATGCAGGTAAAAAAACGGTAGCTGTGCCTACAACAGTGCATTGTGATCACTTGATCCAAGCAAAAGTAGGAGCAGATGCAGATTTAACACGCGCAAAGTCACAATCAAGTGAAGTTTTCGATTTCTTATCTTCAGTTTCTAATAAATATGGGATTGGGTTTTGGAAGCCAGGTTCAGGAATTATTCATCAAATCGTTTTAGAAAATTATGCCTTCCCAGGTGGAATGATGATTGGTACCGATTCTCATACAGTTAATGCAGGAGGATTAGGAATGTTAGCTATTGGTGTTGGTGGTGCTGATGCTGTTGATGTAATGTCTGGAATGTCTTGGGAATTAAAGTTTCCAAAATTAATCGGAGTTAAATTAACAGGTAAATTAAATGGATGGACTGCTCCTAAAGACGTTATCTTAAAAGTAGCTGATATTCTTACTGTAAAAGGTGGAACTGGAGCTATTGTTGAATATTTTGGAGAAGGTGCAGAATCAATGTCATGTACTGGAAAAGGAACAATTTGTAACATGGGAGCAGAAATTGGAGCTACAACTTCAACTTTTGGATACGATGATTCAATGCGTAGATACTTAGCAGCAACGGATCGTCAAGATGTAGTAAATGCAGCAGATAAAGTAGCTGAATATTTAACAGCAGACAAAGAAGTATATGCTAATCCAGAACAGTATTTTGATCAATTAATTGAAATCAATTTATCGGAATTAGAACCACATATCAATGGTCCTTTTACACCAGATAGAGGTACTCCAGTTTCAAAAATGAAAGAGGAAGCAGCTGCTAATGGTTGGCCAGTAAAAGTGGAATGGGGATTAATAGGATCTTGTACAAACTCATCTTATGAAGATATGTCTCGTGCAGCTTCAATTGTAGAACAAGCAGTTGCTCATGGAATTTCTCCAAAAGCTGAATTTGGAATTAACCCAGGTTCAGAGCAAATTCGCTATACAATTGAAAGAGATGGAATTATTGCTACTTTCGAAAAAATGGGAACTAAAGTATTTACAAATGCTTGTGGGCCATGTATTGGACAGTGGGATAGAGAAGGAGCTGATAAAGAAGAGAAGAATACTATTGTTCACTCGTTTAATAGAAACTTCTCTAAACGTGCAGATGGTAACCCAAATACACATGCTTTTGTAACATCACCAGAAATGGTTGCTGCTTTAGCAATTTCAGGAAGATTAGATTTTAATCCTTTAACAGACGCTTTGTTAAATGATAAAGGAGAAGAAGTTAGGTTAAATCCTCCAAAAGGAGATGAATTACCAAACAAAGGATTTGATGTAGAAGATGCAGGTTTTCAAGCACCAGCAGCCGATGGATCATCTGTAGAAGTTGTAGTTTCTCCTACGTCGGAAAGACTACAGTTGTTGGAGCCTTTTAAACCATGGAATGGTGAAAATATTACAGGGGCTAAATTGTTAATAAAAGCATTTGGTAAATGTACAACAGATCATATTTCTATGGCAGGACCATGGTTACGTTTCCGTGGACATTTAGATAATATTTCAAATAATATGCTGATTGGAGCAGTAAATGCATTCAATCAACAAACAAATAAAGTTAAGAATCAACTAACAGGCGATTATGATGCAGTTCCTGCTGTTGCAAGAGCATATAAAGCTGCTGGTGTTGATTCAATTGTTGTAGGAGATCATAATTACGGAGAAGGTTCTTCTCGTGAGCATGCAGCAATGGAGCCTCGTTTCTTAGGAGTTACTGCTGTTTTGGTAAAATCATTTGCACGTATTCATGAAACAAACCTTAAAAAACAAGGTATGTTAGGATTAACATTTGCTAACGAAGCAGATTATGATAGAATTCAAGAAGATGATACAGTTAACTTTTTAGACTTAACTTCTTTTGCACCAGGAAAACCTTTAACATTAGAATTTGTTCATGCTGATGGATCTAAAGATGTAATTTTGGCTAATCATACATATAATGAAGGGCAGATAGAATGGTTTAAAGCAGGTTCTGCATTAAACTTAATAGCTGCTGGAAAAGCTTAATTTATAATAAATAATAAATATGAAAGCGCTCAATTGAGCGCTTTTTTGTTGAAATAAAGAATTAATAATTTATCTAATTTGTTGAATAGTAAAATAGCAATCTTCACTTGTTCCTAGAATGCTGACATTAAGTAAATCGCTTACAATATTAAATGTAATGTCGTCTCCAGCAGCCAATGAAACAAGTGTTTCTGAACTTCTAATAGGTGGTGTTACATTAATGCTTAATACGCTAAGATTTGCATAACTGTTTTGAGAAACTACAGTTCCGTTTTTTACAATAGCAACACCAAAGTTTGTAGCCGCACCTACTGCTGAAGTTGATTTTATTTGTACTTTGATAGAATAAATTCCATTTTGTTTAGCAACAAAGCTATTTGTAGTGGTATTGAACTCAGAGTTTACATCAAATTCGGCATTGTCAAAAGGGATTTTTACTTTGTTAGATATAAGATTTAAACTTACTGTAGAACTAGTAGAAAAAGAGCCTTTTATAGCAGATTTAAGGTAACTATTAACAATATTTTGGGAAGATATTCTTTTGAGGTTTCCTAAATTGTCTACCACTAAGACAGAATCTTTTGCTGCTGGTTCGTTAGTTGTTAATGGAATTGTTCTGACTCTAAATTCTCCATTTACATCTAATTCTTTTGTAGGTGATGATGTTCCTATTCCTACTTGAGCTAGTAAAGGAAAGTAGGTAAGGATTAAAATGAGTAGTATTTTTTTTTTCATAAAGTTGTTTGTTTTTTAAAATTATAATTGTTTGTTTTTGAGTTTATTATCAAAGATAATTACTGTTATAGTTAATATTTTACAACTATAATGTGTATTTTGTTAAAGTATTGAGGTATTGTTATTTATGATTGTTTTGTTAAAATGTTTAACTTTGAATAAATAAATTAAATATGAATTCACTTTGGTTTTTTGAAGATGTTAATCTATTCGGAATATTGTGCCCACATAATTTTAAAGAGTATAAAAAGACTCATCAGTTTAATGATTTCAATAAAAATGATTATGTTTATTTTGAAGATGACAGTGCGGATAAGATTTATTTAATTAGTTCAGGAAAAATCAAGATAGGTTACGTAACAGAAGAAGGGGATGAAATTATTTTAGCTATTTTGTCTAGAGGAGAAATTTTTGGAGAGAAAGCAATCTTAGGTGAAGATAAAAGAAATGAATTTGCACAAGCAATTGAAGATAACACTACTGTTTGTCCTATTACATCTGATTTAATGATAGAGTTATTAAGAGAAAATAGAGAATTCAGTTTGAAGATATATAAGTTTATTGGTTTTAGGTTTAAAAAACTAGAAAGAAGACTTCAATTGTTGCTTTTTAAAGACACAAAAACTAGGCTTAAAGAATATGTAAAAGAAATGGCAGAAGATTTTGGGTATAAAAATCAAGTTTCTGGGGATATTGTGATAAAACATCCTTATACTCAAAAAGAAATTGCAGCATTAATAGGTACTTCTAGACCTACATTAAATATTTTACTTAATGAATTAAAAGAAGAAGAATATTTAAATTTTAATAGAAAGGAAATTATTCTAAGAAGTAGTTAGACTAAAAATAAAAGTTTCAAGAAATCCTTACTATTTTTTAATCTATAATTTGAATAATCGATTGTCGTTCTCTATTTATAATTAGTTTTGTTACATCAGGTCTGGAATAATGTCCAACACAATCAAAATTTTGTCTTTCCTCTAATACTTTTTGAAAATCTATATCGGCAATTATTAATCCTTCTTTATTGATAACAGGAGCAATAATCCATTCTCCATCTGGTCCGGCGATACAAGAGCCGCCATTTGCTAATACGTCAGGACAATTTTCAAGTATTTTGTTTAAATGAGGAGTATCTTCGGGAAAGTTTTCTTTTTTCATTAAACCAGATACAGAAACAACAAAAGAACGAGATTCTTTTGCAATGAATTTTGTAATATCAGCCGTATTGTTCTCTGATCCTGGCCAAACAGCAATATGAAGATTTTCTCCCATTCCATACAAAGCAGTTCTAGCTAATGGCATCCAATTTTCCCAGCAATTCAGTCCGCCAACAGTAAAGTTTTTTAATTCATGTACTTGTAGTCCATTACCGTCACCCATTGCCCAAGTTAATCGTTCTTCAAATGTAGGTTGTAATTTTCGATGTATAGATTTTATTTTTCCCAAAGAATTAATGTATACTAATGAACAATAAATGCTATGACCTCCACGGTTTTTTGCACGTTCCATTAACCCTAGATAAATTGCAATTTTGTACTTTTTTGCCAATTCGCATATAGTATCTAATTCTCCAATTTCTATTTGAATTGAGTTTTTTACATAATGTGCATGAATCTCTTTTTGTTGAGAATTGTTAAAAGTAGCCCCATTTGTAATGGAAAGCCAAAAAGGATAGCCAGGTAAAAAAGATTCTCCAAAAACAATTAGTTCACATTTGTTTTTACCTGCTTCTTCTATTGTCTTTTTAATTTTTTTAATAGTTTTTTGCTTGTTTAACCAAACAGGTGAAATTTGTGCTATTGCAATTTTTAATTTGTTATTCTTCTCCATTTTTAGTTAGATTTTAAAAGTGAAAATACTATTTGTAAAGTAAAACTATTAAAAAGAAAGAAATGTTAGTCATCTAACATTGTCTTGAAAAGAATAATTATAAGTTTGTTTTAATATTTGATTAATAAATGAATAGTTTATAATAGCAGAACTTGACATTTACTATGTTGAAAATTTTAGTTATCAAACACTTAACATTTTTAAAAGTAGTAGAAAATTAACCGATTATTAACTATAAAAAAAGCGCGCTCAATAATCTATTGAGCGCGCTTTTGATTTAAATATTTGTATCTACTAATAGTAAGTATATCTTCTTACTTTAGAAATATATTTAGCTAATCTTATTACTTGGTGACTATAACCATATTCATTGTCATACCATACATACATAACAATGTTTTTTCCATCTGCGGAAACAATTGTAGCATTGCTATCATAAATTGATGGAGCAGGTGTGCCTACTATATCAGAAGAAACTAATTCATTATTTAATGAATATTTAATTTGCTCAACAAGATTTCCTTCAAGAGCATATTTTTTCATAATATTATTTAACTCATCAACAGAAGTTTCTTTGTTAACTTCTAAGTTTAAAACTACTAGTGATCCATTTGGAACAGGAACACGGATAGCATTTGAAGTTAGTTTTCCAGCTAAATTAGGTAGTGCTTTTGCAACCGCGCTTCCAGCTCCAGTTTCTGTGATTACCATGTTTAAAGCTGCTGAACGACCTCTTCTGTATTTTTTGTGCATATTATCAACCAAATTTTGGTCGTTAGTATATGCGTGTATTGTTTCAATATGTCCTTTAACAACTCCTAAAGTATCTTCAACTACTTTTAAAATAGGGGTAATAGCATTTGTAGTACAAGAAGCTGCAGAGTAAATATTAGTTTCGTCAGGATTAAATTCTTTATGATTTACTCCATAAACAATATTTGGAACTCCTTTTCCTGGAGCAGTTAATAATACTTTCTTAACTCCTTTAGAAACTAAATGACGTTGTAGTGCTTCTTCTGTTGTGAAAGCACCTGTATTGTCGATCACTAAAGCGTCTTCAATACCATATTGTGTATAATCAATTTCTTCTGGAGAGTTTGCTGTAATAAGATGAACAGTTGTTCCGTTAACAATTAAAGCGCTATTTTCTGGGTCAGCTTGAACAGAACCTTCGAAATCTCCATGAACAGAGTCATAGCGTAATAATGAAGCTCTTTTTTCTATTAAAGTTGCATCATTTTTATCACGAGTAACAATTGCTCTTAATCGTAACTGTTGTCCTTTTCCTATTTTGCTCATCATTTCACGAGCTAATAATCGGCCAATACGACCAAAACCATAAAGAACGACATCTTTAGGTTTAATTTCATGATAGTCTTTTGCATTCTTTAATTTATCGATTACAAAAGCTTTAGCATCATTATATTTGTCATCTTCTAAATGATATTCATAAGTAAGTTTTCCAATATCAATTTTTGATGGTGGTAAATCTAAGCTATTAATGGCTTCAGCAATTTCTACTGAATCAAAAACATTAATTGGTTTTCCAACAAATTCACCAGCATATTCATGTAAGTTTATGATGTCGCTAACATTTCTATCAATTAGTTGATTTCTAAATAAAACTAACTCGATAGACTTGTCGTACCATAAATCACTAATAATCTTAATGAACTCTACACATGCTTTTCTTCTATCAGCTTGAAAAGCAAGTTCTTTCTCGTATAAATTGTTATTACTCATGAAGTAAAAAATATAATTGTGTTGTTTTGAAAAATTTATACAAAAATATAGTTTTCAAACGTTTTCGTGAAATTTTTTGTGATTTTTGTGAATAAAAAAACCAGTCCGTATTTAGACTGGTTTAGTATTATTATTTTTAAAATTAAAAAATAGCCTGAATTAGTTGTCCTTTTTTCGTAATGATTCTATATTGAGATTTAGGACTTTTTTTACTTTTTAAGTAGCGAGTTAATTTTTCAATGTCGTCTACTTTTCTTCCATCTACACTTAGAATAATACTACCTTCTAATTCTGTTGCATAGTCTATAATTTCTTCATTATTAACTGATTTTATTTTAACACCTGAATCTATCTTGAATTGTTTTTTATCGTTTGAAGAAATATCTTCAAATTCAACTCCGTTAAATTCATAAATTAAAAGCTCTTTTTTTGTAAGTTTAACAGGAATCGTTTTTTCATTACCATCTCTAATTACGGTTACATTTACAACTTCGTCTGGACGTTTTGTATTGATATATGACGTTAATTCAGAGAAACCATTGATTTTTTTATTATCTAATTCAATGATTACATCTCCTGATTTTAAGCCTGCTTTTTCAGCTCCAGATTTTTTTGTAACACCTTCAATATAGAATCCTCGTGATTGTTTAGAACCAATTTCTTCTGCAAATGTACTATTTAATTCACGACCTTCAACACCTAATATTCCTCTTTGAACATTACCAAACTGCATTAAATCTTCAATAATTTTTCTAGTAATATTTGAAGGAACAGCAAAAGAATATCCTGTATAACTTCCAGTAGGAGAGGAAATCATAGTGTTAATTCCTATAAGCTCACCACGAGTGTTTACTAAAGCACCACCACTATTTCCAGGATTTACAGCAGCATCAGTTTGAATAAATGATTGTAATCCTTCATTGCTTAAGTCACGTGCTTTTGCAGATATGATTCCTGCTGTTACAGTTGATGTTAAATTATATGGATTACCAACAGCAAGAACCCATTCGCCTACTTTAACACTTTCGGAATCTCCAAATATAATATAAGGTAACTTTTCGTCAGCATCAATTTTAATTAATGCAATATCCATTTTAGAATCGGTACCAATTAGTTTTGCTTTGTAGCTTTTGTTGTTATTTAAAGTAACTTCAAGTTCGCTCGCATTATCAATTACGTGATTATTAGTAACAATATAGCCATCTTCGGAAATGATAACTCCTGAGCCTGTTCCTACTTGCATTTGTCTTTCAGTTCCGCCCCTCATTCCGAAAATAAACTCTAATGGATCTCTATAAATGCGTTGATTTGTCATGTTTTTTACGTGTACAACACTATGAATGGTGCTTTCCGCAGCATCAGTAAAATTAATATTTTCAGAACCTAGGCTAACATTTCTTGCGTAGTTTGGCGCTACAGTAATTGTTGATCCATTTTTAGGTTCAATAAAAAATTTATATGCGCCTAATGTAATGGCACCACTTAATAATGATACTAAAAATATACTTCCTAATCTTTTCATAATAATTTAATAATTTATTTTCATTGTAAAGTTAAATACAAAAAATTAACAAAAAATCAGTTTAACGCTCGCTTAACAATGTTTAACATCTTTTTAATAATTGAAGCTGGAAAATTAAAATATTTTGAAGATTATAGAATTGTATCTTATAATCTTATTTTATCTTTGTTCTAATTAAAAAAAGGAACATGAGTCTTATATTTTACAAATATCAAGGAACAGGAAATGATTTTGTTATGATTGATAACCGTCAAAGTACATTTCCCAAAAATAATACCAAACTTGTTGCAAAATTATGTGATAGAAAATTTGGCATAGGTGCTGACGGACTTATTTTGTTAGAGAATCATGATAAGTATGATTTTAAAATGGTCTATTATAATGCAGATGGGAATGAAAGTAGTATGTGTGGTAATGGTGGTAGATGTTTAGTCGCATTTGCGAAACAATTAGATATTGTGAAAGATGAAGCAACATTTGAAGCTATTGATGGTTACCATTATGCAACAATTAGTAGTGATAATATAGTATCATTACAAATGAAAGATGTGTCAAATGTGACATTAAATGAAGGATATATTTTTTTAGATACAGGTTCTCCACATCATGTTGAATTGGTTGAAAATCTAGAAAATTTTGATGTTAAGAATATTGGTGCTAAAATTCGTTATTCTGATTTATATGGTAAAGAAGGAAGTAATATTAATTTTGTGAAACAAATTGACAGTGACAAATTTGCAGTTCGTACCTATGAAAGAGGAGTAGAGGATGAAACTTTATCATGCGGAACAGGTGTAACTGCTGTAGCAATAGGAATGTATAAAACTCAAAAAACCAACTCTAATAATGTAAAACTTCAGGTTGAAGGAGGAGATTTAGAGGTTCGTTTTAAAGAAGAGAATGGAAAATTTACAAACGTATTTCTTATAGGACCTGCTATTCTTGTTTTTAAAGGAACTATTGAAGTTTAAATGTAATTTAAGTTAAAATAATTGGTAACATTAAAAGGAAATACAATTCATTTAAGAGCTCTTGAACCAGAAGATTTAGAGTTTGTCTATGTAATAGAGAATGATGAATCTATCTGGGAAATTAGTAATACGCAAGTGCCTTATAGTCGTTTTTTAATTCGACAATATTTAGAAAATGCTCATCAAGATATTTATGAAGCAAAACAACTTCGTTTGGTAGTTTGTTTAAACGATACTACTAGTGCAATTGGATTAATTGACTTATTTGATTTTGATCCCAAAAATAATCGTGCAGGAATTGGAATTTTAATTCAGAATATTGAGAACAGATCAAAAGGAATAGGTACTGAAGCATTAGCGTTATTAATTGATTATTCATTTAAGCAATTGCAATTACATCAGCTTTATGCAAATATTGGAATTGAAAATGAACATAGTCTGCAACTTTTTTCTAAATTTGGGTTTGAAAAAATAGGAATAAAAAAAGACTGGAATAAAGTGAATGGAATTTATCACGACGAGCTAATATTTCAGTTAATTAATAATCAATAAATCGATAAAATTGAATTTAAAAAGAATCATTGCTTTTGTAGCAATAATAGGAATAGTAGTTGCTGCAATAGTATCATATTATGTTTATAATAAAGCATTTGTACCAAATACGAAATTTTCAGAAAAAGAAGTATATGTTTATATTCCTACAAATGCTAATTATGAAGAGGTTAAAGAACTGTTAAGTCCATATTTAAAAGATAGTAATAATTTCGATTTTGTAGCAACAAATAGAAAATACGCTCAAAATATAAAAGCAGGTAAATTTTTGTTAAAAGAAGGAATGACAAATTTTGATATTATAAGAGCGTTACGTTATAATATTCCTGTGAAAGTAGCTTTTAATAATCAAGAAAGTATTGGGAAATTGGCACAACGATTAGCTTCTCAAACTGAACCAGATAGTCTCGCTTTTATACAAGCTTTTACGAATCCAGATTTTTTAGCTGAAAATGATTTTTCTGAAGAGAATATTTTGGCTATGTTCATCCCTAATACATATGAATTTTATTGGAATACATCAGCAACAAAAGTAGCAGATAAAATGGCAAAGGAGTATAGAAAATTTTGGAATAATGAAAGAAAATTGAAAGCATTGAACCATGATTTAACGCCTATTGAAGTTTCAGTTTTGGCTTCAATTGTACATAAAGAAACAGCTAAAGTAAGTGAAAGACCAAGGGTTGCAGGTGTTTATTTAAATAGATTAACAACAGGAATGCCATTACAAGCAGATCCAACTATTATTTATGCTATTAAAAGTAAAACAGGCGATTTTGATCAAGTTATAAAAAGAGTATTATATGATGATTTAAAAATAATATCTCCATATAATACTTATATAAATTTAGGTTTGCCACCAGGACCAATTACAATGCCTGATATTTCAGCTATAGATGCTGTTTTAAACGCTGAAAAACACGATTATTTATATTTTTGTGCTAGTCCAGATAATCCAGGATATCATGCATTTGCATCAAATTATACCCAACATCAAATTAATGCAAGAAAATATAGTGAATGGGTAAATAAACTTGGAATTAATAGATAATGTTCAAACATATTATGTGATTTTATGTCCTAATTAGATATAAAATTTTAGAACTATATTTTTTCTAAAGGGTTAATTTTAAAGGGCTGAAACATGATAAAAAATGTTTTTAGAAAAGTTTAACACCTTGCAAATCAATATTATAAAATTTTACGTATCTTTGCCCTCGCAAATTTCAGTGAAGTGACAGTTCCTGAGAAATGGTAATTTATGGTAAGAAAAGGTTCATATTTTTTAGGATTGACCGTCCTAGTAGTATTAGTTTCATCAGGATTCAATTCTTTTGAAACTGAAAAAGTAGAAGGATTTCATTTAGAGGAAAACGAAATAGTTTCCTATCACGTAAGAAGTGAAAATGAGGATGAAATCGAAACTGAAACAGTAAATAAAGAGATTGCTGTTCCTTATGTGGGAAAAACTTTTGTAGGCTTTAAACAAGCACTAGCATTTAAAGAATCTCGAGGTATTCTAACAATGGTTAATCCTTATGGATACATGGGGAGATACCAATTTGGAAAGAGTACATTACGCTCTATTGGAATTTATGATTTTCAAGAATTTTTAAGAAACGCTGATTGGCAAGATAAAGCTTTTAAAGCTTTATTAGCTAAAAATAAGTGGGAGTTAAGAAAGGAAATTGAAAAATATTGCGGTAGAGTAATTAACGGAGTAAAGATTACAGAATCAGGATTATTAGCAGCTGCACATTTAGGTGGAGCAGGATCAGTTAAAAAATACCTGAGAAGTAATGGAAGAAACGGATTCAAAGATGGTTTTGGAACTTCATTAAGAAGTTACATTAAGAAATTTGGAGGATATGACGTTTCTCATATCCCAGCAAATAGAAATGCAAAAGTTAAATTAAGTTAATATTTTACATTTTGTGAATAATAAAAATGCAAGGTCGCTTATGTAAGTCGACCTTGTCTTTTTTCCACTCTTTTATAGTTTTAGTTTTAATATATTCTGTAGGTAAAGTAATATCACAAGCAATGCATAAATGTGTAGAAGGCTGTAATATTTGAATTAAATCTTCTAGTAATTTATTGTTCCTATAAGGAGTTTCTATAAATAATTGCGATTGATTTCTTTCTTGTGATAAACGCTCAAAATGTTTAAGCTCATTCTTCTTCTCATGGGCATCAATAGGTAAATATCCGTTAAAAGCAAAACTTTGTCCATTCATGCCACTTGCCATTAAGGCTAGCAAAATAGAACTAGGTCCAACTAATGGCACTACTTGAATACCTTTTTCATGGGCTAATTTTACAATTACTGCTCCAGGATCGGCAATACCTGGACATCCAGACTCACTTAATAAACCGATGCTTTTACCATTTAATAAAGGTTTGATAAAATCATAGTGCTCAGCTATTTCAGTATGCTTATTCAAAACAGAAATATTTAATTCTGGTTGTTTTTTCTCAGGATGAATACTTTTTATAAACCTACGGGCTGTTTTTTCATTTTCAACAATATAATAATCAATAAAATCAATAGCTCTTTTTACAGTATGAGGTAAAACATCCTCAGGAACTACAGTTGTTTCACCAGGATTAGACAATGTACAAGGAATTAAGTATAGTTTGCCAAAAGAAGTGTTCATCGATTATTTGTTTAATTTTTGCAAAAATACAAAAAAAGTCCCACCGAAGCAGGACTAAAGATTTTCATCTACAACAGGTTTAAAAAGGTTCTATTATATCATCTGCCAATGCAAAAGCATTGTATTTGCTTTTATGATGTATGCCAAGTGTATTTAATAATCCACTACCTGATAAAGCTCTAGCAGTTGCTGCTCTTAAGATAGCATAACCATAGTTAAGAAAATTGTTAGGGTAATCGCCAAAACGTTCTCTCTTAAATTTAGATGATTTACTGTTCTTTGCGTCAAAAAAGGTTTTCCAGTAAAAACTAGCTGCAACACCTTCCATATTTGTAGTGTCTCCACTTAATACTTTTGATGCTAAGTAAGAAAAATGATTTGATTTTTCTGTGATGTGTGACAGTAGAATACCTTGATTATTTATTTTCTCAATAATAGTTTGTTGCCAAAGTTGCTTTTTTAATGGAATGCTAGCGTTAATTTGTTGTTTGAAAATTTCTTGTTGTACATGATGACTATTTAGATTTAAAAACATTCCATTTGGTAAATGATTTGTATTACAGATGATTACAGAAGTATTGTTCTCAATGAGTAAATTTAATGCAGGAATGCTAATATAAATTTCAGGATTATCAATTACTATAAAACCAATATCTTCAATAGGAATAGTACTTTCTCTACTTTCCGATTTTATTATAAGTTGGATATTTTTAGTGTTAATAGAAGCTTTGTTTTCGAGTAATATAGATTTTTTTAGCATTTTTTATTGCTAATCTATTTAAAATCAATAGTTTTTCTTTACGGTTTTCCGTAAATAGAAAAATGGGTAAAGCTTTTAGTTTTAATTTTAGATAATATGAATGTAAAATAGAAAGAGAATACTATAATTTTTTCACAATAACATTACAAGCTTCATCGAGCATTTTAAATACTTCTTCAAAACCATCTTGTCCACCATAATATGGATCAGGAACTTCTATGTTTTTATTAGGGAAAAGTTCGTTTAAGATAAGTTTTACTTTTGATTTTGCCATCTCACTTGGAGCAAGAGATAAGATGTTTTTGTAGTTAGATATATCCATTGTATAAATATAATCAAAATCTTCAAAATCAGTTAACTTAAACTGTCTAGCTCTTTGATTTGTTATGTCTATTCCGTGTTTTTTTGCAGTTTCTATCGAACGTTTATCAGGTAATTGACCCGCATGCCAACCACCTGTTCCGGCAGAGTCTATAATAAATTGATCTTTTGGCAACTTACTTTGTAATATGCCTTCAGCAAGAGGTGAACGACAAATATTACCTAAGCAAACCATTAAGATTTTTGTACTCATTTTATAATGACAACTTTTTATTTATATCATCTACAAATTTGCGAAATTGTTTATCTGTAGTAACTAAATTATCAACCGTCTTACATGCATGTAAAACAGTGGCATGATCTCTATCTCCAATTTGGTTTCCAATATTTGCTAATGATGACTTTGTATATTTCTTAGCAAAAAACATAGCTAACTGACGTGCTTGTACAACATGTCTTTTTCTTGTTTTAGATTGTAATGTTTCAATATCTAATTGGAAATAATCAGAAACTACTTTTTGTATATAGTCAATAGAGATTTCTCGTTTAACATTCTTAACAAATTTTTCTACAACTTGTTTTGCAAGTTCAATAGTAACTTCTCTTTTATTGAAAGAAGATTGAGCAATTAATGAAATAATAGCACCTTCTAATTCGCGAACATTAGATTTTATATTTTTTGCGACATATTCTATAATATCTTCAGGCATTTCAACACCATCTCTAAATAAGATATTTTTTAAGATAGAAATACGAGTTTCATAATCAGGTTGATGCAACTCTGCTGATAATCCCCATTTGAAGCGTGATAATAAACGTTGTTCAATATCTTGCATATCAACAGGTGCTTTATCTGATGTTAAGATAACTTGCTTACCATTTTGATGTAAATGATTGAATATGTGAAAGAATACATCTTGTGTTCCTGTTTTTCCAGATAAGAATTGTACATCATCAATTATTAAAACATCAATTAATTGATAGAAGTGAATAAAATCATTTCTAGTATTCTTTTTAACAGAATCTATATATTGTTGTGTAAAAATTTCTGCTGAAATATATAAAACAGTTTTTTCAGGAAATTTATCTTTAATCTCTACACCTATTGCATGTGCTAAATGCGTTTTTCCTAATCCAACTCCTCCAAAAATTAATAAAGGGTTAAATGATGTTCCTCCAGGTTTGTTTGCAACAGCTAAACCAGCACTTCTAGCTAAACGATTAGAATCTCCCTCAAGGAAATTATCGAAGCTATAATTAGCATTTAATTGAGAATCAATATTAATATTTCTAATACCAGGAATAATAAAAGGATTTTTCAATTCAGGGTTTTTCTGAACTATAGGTACATCTACTTCTTGTGTTTTTACAGGTTGTCTATTGTTACTAGGAATTTGTTCAGTGAATGGAAGTTTATTACCATAGGTATTTTCCATTCTAATTTTATATAATAATTTTGCACTTGGACCAAGTTCTTTAGTAAGTGCAACTTTTAAAAGTTTAACATAGTGTTCTTCTAGCCATTCATAAAAGAATTTACTAGGAACCTGAATAGAAAGCGCATTGTCATTTAAGTCAACCGACTGTATGGGTTCAAACCATGTTTTGTAGGCTTGCTCCTGAATGTTATCCTTTATGAATAGCAGACAATTTTTCCATACCGATTGCGCAGTTTTATCCAT